>JAEVHO010000097.1 GCA_016802835.1 Micromonospora sp. ATA32
GGAGAGCAGCCCGGGCTGGCTCAACACCCCGCCGCGTCGATCCGCCTCGGAGGACGCCGTGCCGGCAAGGCCGCCCTCCCCGCGCGTTAACCGGCCCGGCGCGGCGTCGATCAACGGCCGGCTCGACGCGGCCGGCGAGCGGTCCTCCTTCTTCGAGCCGCGTCCGGGGCCCGTTCGGCCGCCCGCCCGCCGTTGTCGGATCCCGACCGTACCGGTGATCGCGCCGCCCCGCCGTCCCGCCTCGGACGGGGCAGCCAGCCGTTCCCCCGGCGTCGGCCGCCGACCGATCCGGCGGCGGAAGAGCACACCCGGGCGTTCCGGGTCGACGCGCCGGCGGAGGAGGCCACCCGGGCGAACCGCCTGCCGGACCAGGCGGCGGGGACTCGGCCCGTCGGCGTGATCGGCGCGCCGCCGGCCGACGAGGCGGCCCAGCCGCTGCCCCGACGTCGCCCGCCCCAGGGGGGCACGCCGACCGCGGAGGACGCGACCCAACGGCTGGTCGGGGCGTCCGACCAACCGGGCTCGTACCCGCCGACGGTGGACCGTGAGCACGACCTTCCCCCGTCGATCGCCGAGCCGGTGTCCGGACCGCCCGCGCCGCGCCGGACCTTCTCGCCCATCGTCATCGAGGGAACGATCGTCGAGTCGCGGGATCTCCCGTCGCCGGACGGTCCCGAGGCGGCAGCCGCGGTCAATGGGTGGAGCGCGGGACGCGCCTCGGCGCCCGAGCAGCGGATGACCCGGTCGCCCCTGGCAGCCGCCGCCGCACCGTCCGATGCCGGGCCGCACCCGATGCCCGACTCCCACCAGACACGCGGCCGACCCGAGTCCTACGCGGCGCCCGAGTCTTACCCGGCTCCCGGCCGGCCCGAGTCGTACGGTTCGCCCGTCGTGCCCGAGGCCTACACGGTGCCCGAGGTGCCGCAGCCCTACCCGGCGTCCCCGGGGCCGGTCGCGGCACCGGCCGCTCCCGAGCCCGTGGCGTCCGAGCCCGTGGTGTCCGCGCCCGTCGGGCTCGCGCCCACGACCGTGCCGCCCGCGACCGCCGAGCCCGGGCCGGCCGCGACGGTGGCGCCCGGGAGTGAATCCGCCGGACCGCGGTCCGGGACGGACGAGGAGGACTTCCAGCCGGCCAACGACGTCGAGGAGGACCTGCTCGGGGCGGCCGGCACGGGCAGCACGGACACCTTCCTCTCCACCCTGCTGCTGGCCCGGGTGCTGCTCCCCGTCGCGCCGGACTCGGCGCCGGGCAGCCGGCCCGGTGAACCCGGCTTCGTCTGGCACACCCAGCAGATGGACGGCGAGACGTACGTGGTCGTCTACACCTCGCCGGAACGGCTCGCGGACCGCGCCGGCGGCCCGGTTGAGACGGTCCGGGTCAAGTTCGTCCAGCTGATCCGGCGCTGGCCGGACGACAACTGGTCGTTCGCCGTCAACCCCGGCACGCCCGTCGGCGCGAAGCTCCCCGGTGAGCAGATCGTCGGGCTGGCCAACTGGGCCGCCGAGGTGGGCCTCGGCGACGATCCGGAGAACGAGCCCGAGGCTCCCGCCGCCACGGAGGTGGCGGCCAGCCGGCCGCCGTACGTCCCACCGGTCGCCGATCCGAACCGCCCGGTCGTCATGCAGAAGGTGGTCGCCCCGAGCCAGCTCGGCTACTACCTCGAACGGGGCTACGACCGGGTCTCGGGCTTCGTGCACCGGGCTCACGAGCTCGCCCACCTGAACACCCCGGACCAGCTCTACCGGGCGCTCGGCCTGTGCTACGCGGACTCGCCCTTCGCCGCCGACGCGGTGGAGATCTACGTGCTGCGCTGGCCGGCGCATCGGCCGAGCCTCTATCGCATCCCGTACGGAGGGCAGAACGAGGGCGCGATGCGGGCCATGGAGGGCTGGGTCATCGAACGACCACCGTTCCGTGGCAACGGGTTCGCGCCTGGGGAGAGCACCGAGGTGATCGCCGAGTTCAAGGTGGACAGTGCTCGGCTCCCGCACGGCGCCCAGCTCTGGCGGATCGGCGCTGACGGCGTCGAACGGGTGGTCGCCATCCTCGACACCGACGCGCTGCTCTGGCGACCGGTCGGTGAGCAGTGATGCGGGACGGTTACGTGGCCCGTTGGCGCGGGCGGGAATACCAGGCCAGCCCGGACGGCGACGACATCCGGCTCTACCAGCCGGAACCGGGGGACGGGTTCGAGGAGGTACGCCCCGGCCGGTACGTGCGGGTGCTGCCGGCCGGCGAGGTCGAGGACCTGGCGTACGTGCGGACCACCTGCACCTGGCAGGGGCAGCCGTTCGTCGTGCTCGCGGAGCACGACGGCTGGCTGCGGGTGGAATACACCGGCGGGCGTTGGCCGGTCGCCAGGACGATGGGCCTGGAGGTCTTCGACTTCGGGGTGTACCAGGGCTGGGCACCCGCCAGCGAGGTCGCCGACCTGCGCGAGCAACGGGTCTGAGTCAGGACTTCGCCCAGCGCAGGATCTCGCCGAGCACCAGGTCCGGCGTCTCCATGTGCGGGAAGTGGCCCACGCCGTCGAGCAGCCGCCACTCGTAGGGCGCCATTACGTACCGGCCGGAGCCCTGGGCGGTCCGCGGCAGCGAGGCGACGTCGACCGAGCCGTGCAGCTGGAGGGTCGGGGTGATCAGCGGCTTCTGCATCAACCGGACGAACCGGTACCCGTGCAGCCGCAGCGCCGACCGGAACGCCCAGCGGAAGCCCTCGAGGGCGCAGAAGGCGGCCTGCGGGATCAGCATCGCCTCGCGGCAGCGTCGCGCGTACGCCTCGAACTCCGGCCCGGCCACCCACTGCGGGCCGCCCCAGCGGCGCAGCATCTCCTCGACGAGGGCCGCGTCGTCCCGGGTCAGCACGTGCTCGTAGCGGGGCAGCTGGAACCGCAGCGTGGGCGTGGAGGCGGTGAACTGCCCTCGGGGGTCGGCGAAGATGGCGGCGCGCAGCCGGAGCGGGTGCGGCGCGCCGAGCACCACCAGTCGGCGGACCAGGGCCGGGTGGAACGACGCGACCGTCCAGGCGATCATGCCGCCGGCCCCGGCGCCGACCAGGGTCGCGGAGCGCTCGCCGAGCGCGCGGACCAGGCCGGCGACGTCGGCGGCCAGCGTGTAGCCGTCGTACCCCCGGGGTGGCTTGTCGCTGGCGCCGTAGCCGCGCAGGTCCACCGCGACCGCCCGGAAGCCGGCGTCGGCGACCGCCGGCAGCAGCTGGTGCCAGGCCCACCAGTGCTCGGGGAAGCCGTGCAGGAAGAGCACCATCGGGCCGGTGCCGGCCTCGACGACGTGGAAGCGGCTGCCGTTCGCGCCGACGAACCGGTGCGTCCACGGCCCGTCGGTGAGGACGCAGGACTCGTCGATGGGTCCGCCACGCTGCTCGGTCATGTGGCACAGCCTAGGGCCCCGCTGCCGGCCGTGACCGGGGCCGTCCGCCGGCACGTCACGACCCGTCCGGGCCATGGCGGATACGACGGTACGGGCCTGCGGCGTGCCACCACCGGCCGGTACCGTCGCCGTTACCGCAGGTAGGTGCCGAACATCCGGTGCGCCACCGGGTCACCGGCGTTGCTCAGCCTGAGACGATCCGCATCGGGATGCCGGGACCGCAGTCGAAGGAGAAGCTCGGCGGGGCGATCCGGAGCGTGACGAAGCTGCCGAGGCGCAGCTCGCCGGCGTCCGGGCCGTGCAGCGCGTATTCGCGGTCGTTCTCGTCCACGAGGCCGTAGCAGGGGCCGGTGCCGCCGCGGGTGATCCGGCCGGCGATCAGGTCGGTCGGCCGGTTGTCGGTGGGCCCCTTGGGCAGGGTGGTGGGGCGCCGCAGGATCGGCGGGTCGGTGCGGGACAGCGGCGGGGTGGGCCGGTCGGCGGGCGCCATCGGAGTGTCTGCCGGCCCGCCGGCCGCGGTCGGGTGCTCAGCGGGGGTGGTCGGCTGGGTCCGAGGCGGTGGGTGAGGTCTGGTGGTCGGGCAAGGCGGCTCCGTTCTCGGGCCCGCCGCAGCCGGCCAGCGGCACGAGCAGGGGCCAGCGCGAGGGCGGCGGGGGTACGTCGGTTCACCCCGATAGGACTCACCGCGGGACGGCCCGGTTCCGCCAGCGTGTGGCGGAATAGGGCCGATGGCCCGGGCAGGAGGAACTGCCCGGGCATGTGGTGCTGGTGGCGCGTCGACGCTGAGGTCAGGAGATGCGGACCTTCATCGACGTGCGTCCTGCTGCAGTACCTTGATCTTGACCCCGTTGTTCGGGACCTTGACACCGTGGTTCGGCAGCTCCGCGTACCAGTACTGCTTGCTGTCGTCGAACAGCGGAGCAGCGGCCTGGCCGCGGATGTACGACGGCTGGCTGTTCACGTGGAGGGTGAACGAGTCGGCCTTCTGGAGGCTGAACGGAGCGTCGTAGACCTGGACCCGGGCGCGCCAGGCGTTCCCGGCCAGGTTGTACATCGGCTTCGGGTGGGAGTCGATGTTCAGGTTCCGACCCTCACCCGGGTGACCCCCGGGGTTGAGATCCTTGTCGTACGGCATGGTGTTGTTGTCCGCCCACCGGAGGTTCCAGTAGGTGATCAGCAGACCTTGCTGGTACGCGTAGTGGTCGACGTAGTCCGGCCGGGTGTTGGCGTAGCCGAAGTAGTACGGACCGGTCTTCAGGTACTGGTCGAACGAGACGTACGACCGGTTGCCCGCGATGTAGTAGTTGTCGAAGTCGCGGGTGTAGGTCTCCTCGACGATGCTGAAGCCGTCGAGGGCCCAGCCGTTGGCACCGCTCTCGGCGCCGTCGGAGAGGACGGTCTGGCCGTCGGCGGTCACCGTGATGGCGTCGCCGTAGAAGCCGCCGGCCGAGAGTCCACCGTCGGTCCGGTAGTGGTAGCGGAACTGCACGATCTTGCCCGCCGCCACGTCCATGGGAACGGTGAGGTCAACCCAGTCGGCGTCACCGTCGCTGTTGACGTCGCTGTCGCCGGTGAGGGCGTTGCGACCGTTGCTGTCGGTGACCGGCTTGCCGTTGACCAGGAACGGCAGAGCCGTCCAGGTCTTGCCGCCGTCCAGCGAGGCCTCGAAGAACATGTAGTCGTAGTTGGCCTCGATGGTGTAGCGGGCCTTCATCGACAGCGACGCGCTGGACTTCCCGGTGAAGTCGAGCGTCCGGGTCTGGGTGTTGTCCAGGTTGTCGTCGTTGCCGGAGAAGTACTGCCTGGTGCCCTCGGCCGGCTTGCCGTTGTTGAAGGTGTACGTCCGCTTCGGCAGCACCACCACCGCGGCCTGGGCCTTGGCGGTGTTGTACTCGGACGGACCCAGGTCGATCGTCTGCGGGTCCTGCTTTGCCGGGACCACGGTCTCGTAGTCCAGCCAGCCGAGCTGCAGCTTGTTCCAGGCGCCGATGTCGGCGCCGCGCTCGCCGAGGCCGGCGTCGTTCTTGGAGCTGACCCGACTCTGGGCCATCAAGCTCCAGTGCTCGACGCTGTTGTCACCGCTGGCACCCGTGTTGTAGTCGTCCGGCAGGCCCAGGTCGTGACCGTACTCGTGGTAGAAGACGCTCCGGCCGCCGTTCTCCGGCTGCACGGTGTAGTCGCCGATCCAGATGCCGGTGTCGCCGATCTGGGTGCCGCCGAGCGGGGCCTGCGGCGGGCCGGTCTCGCCGATGTCGGTGCCGTAGGCGTACCAGCGGTGGCTCCAGATGGCGTCCTCACCCTGCAGCGGGTCGCCGTCGGCCTGGTCGCCGCCGGAGTGGACGATCTGGAAGTGGTCGATGTAGCCGTCCGACTCGTTGAAGTTGCCGTCGCCGTCGACGTCGTACCGGTCCCACTGGTCGAAGGACTTCACGTCCGCCGCGATCTCGGTGTCGGTGCGGTCCTTGGCCTTCTGGTCGGCGACCCACTGGTTGGCGGCGTCCCGGACCAGCGCCCAGGTGTTCGGGCAGGTGCTGTCCTGGCAGACCGCCGGATCGTCGTTCGGGTTCGGCGGGTCGTTCGGGCCCGGGTCCGGCTCGGGGTCGTTCGACCGGCCGTAGCGGGCCTCGTTGTACTTGACCTTGACCCAGTCGGTGACCTCGCCGTCGACCGTGTAGCGGCCGGACGACTGGGCCTCGTAGTACTGCTTGAGCGACTCGTCGCCCTGCTTGGTACCGAAGTACAGCTGGCGGAAGTGTTCCGGGCTGTAGTCCGGCTGCCAGACGGTGGAGTTGTCCACCGCCCGGTTCGGGGCCGGGATCTGGTTGTGCAGCGGACCGTCGAAACGGGTCGGCCCCGGGGTGTCGGGGTCGATGTCCTTGTCCGGATAGGACGGGTGCCGCTCGTTGCCGAACTCGGCCAGGATCACGAAGATCCGGTCCGACTTCTCGCGGGCCAGCTCGACGTACTGGTCCTTCTGGGCCTTGCCGGTGCGGGCCGAACGGGCGTCGGCACCGACCGCGCCGGCGGCGCCGGCGTCGCTCTTGCCGACCTTGACGACCGTGCTGCCGTTGATCTTCTGCGCCTTGGCCCGCCCGGAGAGGACCTCGCTGAGGCCCTCCTGGCGCAGTGCGCGCCGCTTCTCCTCGAGCGGGTTGGGCAGATCGTGGTCGACCTGGGCAGGCTCGGCGGCCGACGGAGCGGCCGCCGGCGCCTTGGGCTGCAGCGCCGCGCTGGCGGTCGTGCCAACCGCCAGAGACGTCGCCGTCAGCGAGAGCCCGAGCAGACCCACTGCGACTTTGCGCACGTGGTACCTCCGGTGTGAGGGAACCGACCCAACGGGGGTACGGGTCGGTGAAGACCGGTCCCACATGTGGGACCAATGGTGAAGATAGACATTCCCGTAACGGGTGGGAAGACAGGCGCGTCGATTTGTAGCAAGTTCTTGCTTTGGGAATGCTTTTCACCGTCACACCGGAACGGACCATCGAGGGCGGTGAGCAGCGCGAACCGCGACCGGCGATATGCAGTGGCGTGTTTCGATCATCGGATACGCGGAAGGGGCCGATGGCGTCGCCGCCACCGGCCCCTCGTGCCGTGCTACCCGATCAGTTGGTGACCTTGACGACCATGTCGCTGGTCGGGGTGGTGCCCTGCTGCAGGATCTCGATGCTGGTGCCGGTACCGGCCATCTTCACCGAGTTCTGCCCGTTGCCCGAGGTCCAGTACTTGCCGATCCCGTTGTCGCTGAAGATCGGGTTCGGGTCGAGCGCCGGAACCGTGACCGCCACCCCGTTGCGGTGGAAGGTCTGCGCCGGCTTCGCGTACAGGCTGAACGTCGCGTCGTACCCGTTGCGCCGGTTGCTGATGACGCCCTGGCCACCAACGTTGATCTTGTCCGGGCGCACGTCCACCGGCAGGTTCAGGCCATAGCCCGGGTGCTGCGAGGTGTTGTTGTCGCCGTACGCGTAGTTCACGTACCAGACCAGCAGGCCGGGCTGGTTCGAGTACCGCTCCACGAAGTCCGGCCGGGTGTTGCCCCAGCCGAAGTTGTACCCACCGGTCCGCAGGGTGTCGTCGTACCCGAAGTAGGTCCGGTTCTCCGCGATGTAGAAGCGGGGGTAGGTGGCGGTGACCGAGCCGGTCATCCGGGTGAAGCCCTTGGCGGTCCACTCGGCGGCCAGGGTCTCGGCGTCGTCGGTCCAGGCGGTGGTGCCGTTCTTGGTCAGCGAGATGTTGTCCAGGAACGGACCCGCGAAGTGCACGCCGCCGTCGGTGGCGTAGCGGTACTGGAACAGCACGGTCTTGCCGGCGTACGCGGACAGGTCGTAGGTCGAGTCGACCCAGGTCCCGTTGCTGGAGCCGTCGATGCCGTCCTGGACACCGGTCGGGGTGGTGTCGTTCAGCGAGTTGTGCAGCGACGTCCAGGTGGCGCCACCGTCGGTGGACACCTCGGCGTACAGGTAGTCGTAGTCCTCTTCGATGTCGTACTGCAGCTTGGACGTGATCGACGCGGTGGTCGCGCCGCTCAGGTCCAGGGTGCGGGTGAGCGTGGTGTCCAGGTCGTCCGCGCTGCCGCCCCACCACTCGTACGACCCGCCGAACGGCGTGTTGTAGTTCGTGGTCTGGGTCTGAGCGGGGAGGTTGACCAGGACAGCCTGGGCGTTCGGCCCGTCACTGTCACCGGCCGGCCCGAGCTTCACCTGGGTGCTGCCCTTGCCGTAGTCGACCGTGGTGTAGTTCAGCCAGCCGAGGAAGAGCTTCGACCACGGGTCCATATAGCCCGGGGTCGAGCCGATGTCGTCGGTGCCGTGGTTCAGCCACGAACCCGAGGACATCAGGCTCCAGAAGCCGACACCGTTGTCGCCACCCGCGGTGTCGTACAGGTCCGGCAGACCGAGGTCGTGACCGTACTCGTGGGCAAAGACACCCAGACCACCGTTCTCCGGCTCCGTGGTGTAGTCACGGATCCACATCCCGGTGTCGCCGATCTGCACACCGCCCGCGAGGTTGCCGGCCGGGCCGGCCTTGCCCTTGAGGTTGGTGAACGCGGCCCAACGGTGCGACCAGATGGCGTCCTCGCCCTGGGCGCCCCCGCCGGCCTCCTCGCCCTCGCCGGCGTGCACCGCCTGAAAGTGGTCGAGGTAGCCGTCGGGCTCGTTGAAGTTGCCGTCGCCATCGAAGTCGTACCGGTCCCAGATGTCGAACTGGGCCAGGTAGTCCTTGATCTGCTGCGGCGTCTTGCCGGCCTTGATCTGGGAGTCGTACCAGGACGTGGCGCTGTCCTTGACGAAGTTCCAGGAGCCGTCGGCGTCGGAGATGGCGTTGCTGCCGTACCGCGCCTCGTTGTAGGGAACGGTGACCCAGTCGCTCACGTCACCGTTGACGGTGTACCGGCCGCCCGACTGCTTGAGGTAGAAGTCCTTGAACGACTCGCCCTCGCCGAAGAACATCTGCTTGTAGTGGTCGCGGCTGAAGTCCGACCGCCACAGGGTGCTGTTGTTGTCGGTGGCACCGCCGTCCCAGTTCCGATCGGGCTCGGGGATCTGGTTGACCACCGGGCCTGGGGTGCCGCCGGCACGCGGGTCGGTCTTGTCGCCGAAGTTGACCAGCATCGTGAAGATAGGGTCGGTCTTCGGGGCCTGCTGGTACTCGACGAACAGGTCGTCCTTGACCTGGATGACCTTCGAGCCGTTGCGCGTCTGCAGCTTGGCCTTGCCGGCGAGCAGGTCGGCGATCGCCTGCTTCTTCACCTCCCGCTGCTGATCCGCCTTCGGATCCGGGAGGTTGTCCTTGCCGTGCTTCGCCTTGTCGGAACCGGGGGTCGGGTCCGCCGCCGGTGCGCCGATAGCCGGCGTCGCCACGACTCCCGCCGCCAGCAGCGCGGCCGCAGCCGAAGCCAGACCGGCTGTGACTCGTCTCCTCAAAGGTCCTCCTCCACTGTGGAACCTGTTACACGACACGCGAAGCCGAAGCCCCAACTGTCATGTGATTCGTCACTCACGATGACAGAGGTTCCGACAGTTGTCACGGGTCAATTACATCGACTGCGGCCCATCTTCCAGGGCAAACCATCATCAACGGCACCGTTGCGCGACGCCGATTCACATTACGTTTCAGTCACGATCACTTTGAGTGATGGCGATTATGGAGCCCCTATGGGGAGCGCCGGGGCCCGGCAAAGTGTCACACGGAATGCGCAGAAAATATGCGGCGACGTAAGAACGACGGGGCCCGCCCGGAGCAGTGTGCTCCGGGCGGGCCCCGCCGTGTGTCCCGTACGGGACGGACGCTCGGATCAGTTCGTCGCCGGGGTGACGTGCACCGTGGCGTACGAGTTGTCCTTCGCGGTCTTCAGGATGGTGATCGAGACGCCGTAGCTCACGCCCTGGTCACCGGGGTTGCCGGAGCCCAGGACGGTGAACCCGAGGTTGGTGCCGTACAGCCCGTTCGCCGGGGTGCCGTCCGGGTTGGTGATCCGGGTGGTGTACGGCGCGTTGCCCTTCGACGGGATCACCACCGAGGCGTCGTTGTCCCGGGCGAAGAGACGCCCGGCACGGTTCTCCAGCCCCGGGTACCAGCCCTTGGCGTCGGTGAAGCCCGGTACCGCCGGCTGGGCCGCGAAGCTGGTGCAGTACTCGCTGTACAGCTCGCCCGCCGCCTCCAGGCACTCCTTGAAGGGGTACGTCGGGTTCACCGAGAACGCTGCGTTGGCTGACTGCGGCCGGCTGGGCAGGTTGTCCAGCGTCGACGGGTCCTTGACGGCCGCCTCGCCCTGCCGGCGGTGCGGGTCGAAGTGCGAGTCCACGATCAGCAGGCCGCCCTTGGCGCCGTAGCTCGGCAGCGCGGTCATGTTCGCCGTCACGTGGTTGACGTCGCCCAGCGTGGTGTCCCGATACCAGACCAGCATTCCCGGAGCGTTGTACGAGATCCGGTCGACCTTCCACGCGTCGTGCGAGTACACCGTGTCGTACGCGTACTTCAGGCCCTTGTCGAAGCCGTCGAAGTTGCGCCACTCGGCCAGGTAGTAGTGCGCCTTGACCTGGGTGCCCGAGTCGACGTGCCAGCCCGCGCCGGTGGTGTCGGTCCAGGTGCCGCCGGCCTGGGTCCAGCCGTTCGCGCCGCCCTCGGCGTCGTCGCTCCAGGTGCTGGCGCCGCCGCCGGTGACCGAGAAGTCGTCGGCGAACCAGCCGCGCTCCAGGAAGCCGGCGTCGGTGTCGTAGCGCAGCCGGACCTGGACCGTGGTGCCGGCGTACGCCGACAGGTCGACGTAGTCGTGCCGCCAGCCGTGGCTGTCCCCGGTCAGGCCGTACTTCTTGCCGCCGAAGTCGGCCATCCGGCCGTTCGGGTCGGAGTACCCGTCGTCGGTGCTGACCAGGTTGCCGGCCGCGTCTCGGACCTTCAGCTCCGTCCAGCTGGACCCGCCGTTGGTGGAGACCTCGACGAAGCCGTAGTCCCAGTCCTCCTCGATGACGAAGTTGTTCCACATCCAGAACTTCGCGTCGGCCGCCGACGGGACGGCCACCTGCCGGGTCAGCTTGACGTCGGCCCAGTCCTGGTCCGCGCCGCCGTACCACATGTTGCCGCCGCTGTGCGGCTGCGCCAGCGTGATCACCTTGTTCGGCAGGTTGACCTTGATGCCGTCCTTCGTGCCGACCGGGGTACGCGAGCTCTGCCCGAGCTGCACGTCGCGCGGGTCGGAGCCGGGCGTGACGTTCAGCGGGTCGGCCCAGCCGAGCACCCACTTGTCCCAGAGGCCCATGTGCGTCGGCAGCGCCTGGAAGATCTCGCCGGTGTGCGAGCCCGAGGCCATCAGGTCCCAGAAGTCGACGTCCGAGTCGGCGTTGCCGGAGGTGTCGTAGAGGTCCGGCAGGCCCAGGTCGTGACCGAACTCGTGGGAGAAGACACCCACGCCGGCGTCCTCCGGCTGCACGATGTAGTTCGACACCTTCAGGTTGGTGCCGGGGATGGTGTAGCCGCCGGCCACCGCCGAGGAGTGCGCCCAGATGGCGTACACGCCCTGGTCGCCGCCGCCGCGGGACTTGCCCTGACCGGCGTGCACCAGCACCAGGTGGTCGATCACGCCGTCCGGCTCGAAGACGTTGCCGTCCCCGTCCCGGTCGCCCTGGTCCTCGATGTCGTAGTCGGCCCACGGGAAGCTCGGGTCCGCCTTGGTCAGCGCGTCCACCGCGTCGGTGGCCAGCCGGCCGGCGCCGAGCGGGTTGTCCGGGTGCCCGTTCATCGCCTGCTGGGCCGGCGCGACCCAGTTGCCGTTCTCGTCCCGGAAGCAGCGCGAGGCGCCGTACCAGCCCTCGGAGTGCGGCACCGTGATCCACGGGCTGGCCTGCCCGTCGACGGTGTACGCGCCCTTGGACATCTCCAGGTACATGTTGTGCATCGTCCGGCCGGCGAGGCTGACGCCCGGCTTGCCGTCCGGCCCGGTCAGGTCGGTACGGACCCGGTCGGTGATGCCCTCCTTGGTGTAGAGCATCTTGTTGAAGTGCTCGGAGGAGAAGTCCGGCACCCACATCGAGTTGTTGTCCTCGTGCGGCAGGGATGCCGGGTTCGGGATGCCGTTGTGCAGCGGGCCATTCTGCACGGTGCCGGGGACACAGCTCCGGTCCTCGAAGACCGTCGACGGAACCATGGTGCCGGTGAAGTCGTCGTTCGCCGACTCGTTGAACTCCACCAGCAGGGTCAGCAGCTTGGCGGTCTGGGTGCCCTTGGCCTGCTTGAGCTGACGCGGGTTCTGCCCGGTCTTGATGGCCTTCGCCTCGAGCTTCGCCAGCTCGCGGGCGGCCACCGGGTTCCCTCCGGCGAACTTGCGGTTTTACGCCTTCGCCTTGTCGAGTGCCGGAGCGTAGATACCGCCCGCGCCCTTGACCTCTGCTCCGCGGCTGTCGGGTTGCACCGCGGGCTCGGCGTAGTTGATGTAGAAGTCGTCCGATCCGACCGCGGCGCGGGCGGTGTCGGACTCCTGGGCGGCCGCGCTGCCCGACACGGTTAGTGTCGAGGCCGCGAGCGCGATGGCGGGTAGCGCGACGAGTATGCGTCGACGCGACCCACCCTTGGGGACGGTGATTTTCATGCCACTCCATTTCTCGGGCATGGGGGAGGAAGAAGCCGGTCCGGCAACCGTGCGGTAAAGCGACGTTCATCAACCGGCCGACGTGCGTGAACCTAAATCAGAAACTTGACGTACAACAAGGGTCAATGAGGGCCTCTATCCGAACAGCTCTATCCGGCTCCACCGACCGACCGACGTCGGAAGATCCGCCGATGCGCGCGTACCCGCCGAAAAAATGACGGTGGGTGACGGTCCGCGCGGACCGCCACCCACCGGTGGTACGTCGTTCGTCAGTCCTCGTCGGACTTGCTGCCGCCCATTCCGGAGGAGATCAGCTCCATCACCGAGGAGTCCTGGAGCGTCGTGACGTCACCGAGCGACCGGTTCTCCGCCACGTCCCGCAGCAGCCGCCGCATGATCTTGCCGGAGCGGGTCTTCGGCAGCTCCGGCACCAGCATGATCTGCCGGGGCTTGGCGATCGGGCCGAGGGTCTTCGCCACGTGGTTGCGCAGCTCGGTGATGAGCTTTTCGCCGGCCTCCCCGGAGATGTCGGTCGAGCCGCGTGGGATGGCGAACGCGACGATCGCCTGCCCGGTGGTCGGGTCGGTCGCGCCGACCACCGCCGCCTCGGCCACCGACGGGTGCGAGACCAGCGCCGACTCCACCTCGGTCGTGGAGATGTTGTGCCCGGACACCAGCATCACGTCGTCGACCCGGCCGAGCAGCCAGATGTGCCCGTCGTCGTCCTTCTTCGCCCCGTCGCCGGCGAAGTAGATCCACTCTCCGGACGTCCGGCGCCGGACCCGCCGCCGGCGGCGCCCGCACCGAACCGGGACCAGTACGTCTCGATGAACCGGTTGTCGTCGCCCCAGATGGTGCGCAGCATCGACGGCCACGGCTCGCGCAGCACCAGGTATCCGCCGCCGCCGTTCGGCACCGACTGGCCCTGGTCGTCCGCCACGTCGGCGACGATCCCGGGTAGCGGGGCCATCGCGCTGCCCGGCTTGGCCTCGGTCACGCCCGGCAGCGGCGAGATCATGATCGCGCCGGTCTCGGTCTGCCACCAGGTGTCCACGATGGGCAGCGCACCCCGACCGACGTGCTGCCGGTACCACATCCATGCCTCGGGGTTGATCGGCTCGCCGACGCTGCCGAGCAGCCGCAACGAGGACAGGTCGAAGCCGGCCGGAATGTCCTCGCCCCACTTCATCATGGTGCGGATCAGGGTCGGCGCGGTGTAGAGGATGCTGACCTGGTACTTGTCGACGATCTCCCAGAACCGGCCCTTGTGCGGGGTGTCCGGGGTGCCCTCGTACATCACCTGGGTGGCGCCGTTGGCCAGCGGGCCGTACACGATGTAGGAGTGCCCGGTGACCCAGCCGATGTCGGCGGTGCACCAGTAGACGTCCGTCTCCGGCTTCAGGTCGAAGACCGCGTGCGTGGTCCACGCCGTCTGGGTGAGGTAGCCGCCGGTGGTGTGCAGGATGCCCTTCGGCCGGGCCGTGGTGCCGCTGGTGTAGAGGATGAACAGCGGGTGCTCGGCGTCGAACGGCTGCGGGGTGTGCGCGGCCGGGGCGGTCTCCACCGTCTCGTGCCACCAGTGGTCCTTCGCCGACCAGGCGACGTCCTCACCGGTGCGGCGGACCACCAGCACGTGCTCGATCGACGGGCAGTTCGCCACCGCCTCGTCCACGGTCGGCTTCAGCGCCGACGGCTTGCCCCGGCGGTAGCCGCCGTCGGCGGTGATCACCACCTTGGCGCTGGCGTCCTGGATCCGGTTGGTCAGCGAGTCGGCGGAGAAGCCGCCGAAGACCACGCTGTGGGTGGCGCCGATCCGGGCGCAGGCCAGCATGGCGACCGCCGCCTCGGGGATCATCGGCAGGTAGATCGCCACCCGGTCGCCGGCGGTGACGCCCAGCTCGGTCAGCGCGTTCGCCGCCTGGCAGGTCAACCGGTGCAGGTCGGCGTACGTGAGGGTGCGGGTGTCGCCCGGCTCGCCCTCCCAGTGGATGGCGACCTTGTCGCCCCGGCCCGCCTCCACGTGCCGGTCCAGGCAGTTGTACGCCACGTTGAGCTGACCGCCGACGAACCACTTCGCGAACGGCGGGTTCGACCAGTCGAGGACCTGGTCCCACTGCCTGGCCCAGGCCAGCCGGCCGGCCTGGCGCTCCCAGAAGCCGAGCCGGTCCGCGGCCGCCTCGTCGTACGCGTCGGCCTTGACGTTGGCCTGCGCGGCGAGCTCGGCCGGGGGCGGGAACTGGCGCGTCTCGTTCAGCAGATTGGCCAAAGCCTCGCTCATGCGGTGACTCCTTCGTCGCGTGACCTGCGTCTCCTACCCTGGGGGAGAGGTTAGTCGGGTCGCTCGGCGCGGGCGACAGGTGACCCGGCGACAACGCGCCGAGCGGCAACCGCCGCGCGCCCGACGGCACCCCCGGTCCCACCCGCCCCGCACGGCCCGCGCCGCGCTGCTTGACCGACACGGGTTGCGGCCTGCCGGACTGTCCCGGCCCGCCACCAGACGCCGCCAGCCGCGCGGGCCCGAGGCGGCCGGTGGCCGAGGTCGCGAT
>JAEVHO010000098.1 GCA_016802835.1 Micromonospora sp. ATA32
CGGCGACCCGCATCGCGGATGGGCGACGATCCGCGACCGACAGACCCGCGGAGGCCGCGCGGGGAACCGCGGAGGCCGTGCGGCGAACCGCGGAGGCCGTGCGGGGAACCGCGGAGGCCGTGCGGGGAACCGCGGAGGCCGTGCGGCGATCCGCGGAGGTTGCGGGGGCGACCGCGGCGGTGGTCGACCGGGGCGGTGCGACGGTCTGCCTGCTCGCCGTGGGGCTGGTGTTCGTCATGGTGGGCCTGTTCGGGGCGGCGGTGGGCGCCGCCCGGACGGCCCGGCAGCAGGCCCGGGTCGCGGCCGACTTCGGTGCCCTCGCCGGCGCCGGCCAGGCGCTGGACGGAGACGGGCCGGCGTGCCGGCGGGCCACGGAGATCGCCGAGTCCAACGGGGCGCGGCTGACGGGTTGCCGGCTGGACGGGCTGGACGTGCTGGTGACGGCCGAGGTGACAGTCACTCCACTGCCGGGGCTGACCCGCGTCGCCGCGGTGACTGCCCGTGCCGGCCCGGTCCGCGGATGACCGGGGCGTCGGCTGACCGGGGCGTCGGCCGAACGCCCGGGAGGCGTGCCGGCTCGGCACTCCTCCCGGGTCGGCACCGGGTCAGCGGCCCTGGAGTGCGTCCAGACCGATCGCCATGGCGATCACGAGCCGGCGGTCCACCTGCGGGTTCTGCACCTCGATGACGTACCGGTCGCGCAGGCCCCACTTCTTGACCACCGAGAACACCGGCTGGCCATCGGCGACGAAGTCGAAGTGGTACGGCAGCCAGGAGAGCGAGTCGACGAATCGGCGCAGCAGCGCGACCGGCATGCTCCGCTCCTGACCGGTGACCTGGGGCAGGCCGGGCTGCTCGACATGCCAGGTTGACCGCAGCAGCGACTGGGCGAAGTCCTTGCGGAACAGGCCGATCGGGGTGCCGGCGTGGTCGGTCACGTCGTACGTGGCGCCGAGGTCGAGACGCTGGCGGGCCTTGAACCCGAGCAGGGGGTGCTGCTTCGAGTCGTCGCTGTAGATGGTCACCTGCTCCTTGAAGGCGAGCCGCTTCTGCTGCGCGAACGCCAGCAGCTCACCCTCCGAGCCGTCCGGTCCGACCGCGTGGACCTCGTACTGGTTGACCATCATGCGGATCCGCTGGCGGATGTGGAACTGGTGCTGCGTCTGCAAGGTGTCGAGCTGCATTCAATCTCCTTCGAGGGGGTGCGCCGGGAGTCTCGCACAGCTTCGGCCTCAGCGTCCGCCCTCCGCCCCGGCATCCAGCGCCCCGGCGTCGAGAACCTACGTCCCGGCGATCGGCAGGTTGGCCAGGACCACGTCCAGCACCCGGATCGCGTCCGGTTTGGAGAGCGGGTTGTTGCCGTTGCCGCACTTGGGGGACTGGACGCAGGACGGGCAGCCCGTCTCGCAGCCGCACTCGGCGATCGCGTCCCGGGTCGCCCGCAGCCAGGCCGACGCCGTCCCGTACGCCCGCTCGGCGAAGCCCGCCCCGCCCGGGTGTCCGTCGTAGACGAAGACGGTCGGGGCCTCGGTGTCCGGGTGCACGGCGGTGGAGAGGCCGCCGATGTCCCAGCGGTCGCAGGTCGCCATCAGCGGCAGCAGCCCGATCGCGGCGTGCTCGGCAGCGTGCAGCGCCCCGGGGATGTCGGCCGCCTCCACCCCGGCAAGAGCCAGCGACTCCGGCGACACCGTGAACCACACCGCCACCGTGCGCAGCTCCCGGGCCGGCAGGTCCAGCGGCCGGGTGTCGATCACCTCGCCGGAGGCGATCCGCCGCCGCTGGTACGACACCACCTGGCTGGTCACGTCCACCTCGCCGAGGAACATGCCGACCGGCCCGGCGTCCACGTACGACCGCACCGACACCACCGACAGCGAGGTCACGTCGCGGGCGTGGGTGGACCAGTCCGGCTCCTCGGCGTGCACCAGCGCGCACCCGTCCGCGAGGTCGAGTGCGTCGACCACGTACGAGACGCCCTGGTGCAGGTAGACCGCGCCGGGGTGGATCAGGAAGTGCGACGAGCCACCATCGACCGTGCCGAGCAGCCGCCCGGTCGACGCCTCCACCACGCAGACCGGGGCGCCCCCCTCGCCGCGCAGGTCCACCTCGGGTCGCTCCCGGTGCCGCCAGTACCAGCCGGTCGGCCGCTGCCGCAGCGCCCCCGCCTCGACCAGTGAGTCGACCGCCTCCTTGGCGCCGTCGCCGAACAGCTCGAGGTCGGCCGGGGTGAGCGGCGACTCGGCGGCCGCGCAGGCCAGTTGCGGGGCGAGCACGTACGGGTTGGCCGGGTCGAGCACGGTCGCCTCCACCGGCCGGCCGAACAGCGCCTCCGGGTGGTGCACCAGGTAGGTGTCCAGCGGGTCGTCCCGGGCCACCAGCACCGCGAGGGCCTCGTCGCCGGAGCGGCCGGCCCGACCGGCCTGCTGCCAGAGTGAGGCCCGGGTGCCCGGCCAGCCGCAGATCAGCACCGCGTCCAGCCCGACCAGGTCGACACCGAGTTCCAGCGCGTTGGTCGAGGCGAGCCCGAGCAGGTCGCCGTGCAGCAGCGCCCGTTCCAGTTCACGCCGCTCCTCGCGCAGGTAGCCGCCGCGGTAGGCGGCCACCCGGTCGCCCAGCCCGGGCACCGCCTCGTCAAGAGACCGGCGAGCGTTCGCGGCCACCACCTCGGCACCGCGCCGGGAGCGGACGAACGCGAGGGTGCGTACCCCCTCGGCGACGGTGTCGGCGAGCAGGTCCGCGGTCTCCCGCAGCGCCGACCGGCGGATCTGGGTGAGGTCCGCGGCCTCTTCCGCAGCCGAGGGATGAGGCAGTAGCGGCGGCTCCCAGAGCGCGAAGGTCACCCCGCCGCGCGGCGAGGTGTCCTCGGTGACGGCCGCGACGGGCAGACCGGTGAGCCGGCCGGCCGCCGCCGCCGGGTCACCCGACGTGGCCGAGGCCAGCACGAAGACGGGCGTACGGCCGAAGCGAGCGCACTGTCGACGCAGCCGCCGCAGCACGTGCGCGACGTGCGAGCCGAACACGCCCCGGTAGGTGTGGCACTCGTCGATCACCACGTACGCCAACCGGCGCAGGAAGCCGGACCAGTGCGCGTGCCCGGGGAGGATGCCGTGGTGCAGCATGTCCGGGTTGGTCAGCACGAACCGGGAGTGCTGGCGGATCCATTCCCGTTCGGCGCGCGGAGTGTCCCCGTCGTAGCAGGCGGGGCGTACCCCGTCGAGCTCCAAGCCGGCGACGGCGCGCAGCTGGTCGGCGGCGAGCGCCTTGGTCGGCGCGAGATAGAGCACGGTGGCCCGGGGGTCCGCGAGCAGGGTGGCCAGCGGCGGGCAGCTGATAGGCCAGGGACTTGCCGGACGCCGTCCCGGTGGCGAGCACCACGTGCTGGCCGTCGTACGCCAGGCTGGCCGCCTCGGCCTGGTGCCGCCAGGGCGCGACCACGCCGCGTCGCCGGAGCGCCGCGCGCAGCTCCTCGGGCGCCCAGTCCGGCCACGGCGCCGGCACGCCGGCCCGGGCCGGCACCCGCTCCACGTGGGTGACCGGGTCGGTGGTGTTCCGGGCGCGCAACCGGCGCAGCAGGTCGGCCGGCGCCGCCACCGGCGGTCGCTCGGGGGCCGGGGCCTGCGGATACGGTGGCTGCGGAGGTCACGTCCTGCACTCTCGCACTGGTGTTCGGAATTGAAAACCCGGGGGCGTGGGTAAGGGGGAGGCTCCGGCGGTGACCCTCACAGGGCACGCCGACGGGGATGGTTAGATGCCCAGGAGAGTTTACGGCTCTCGGAGGAGGGACTGATGGAGCTGTCACTGGCGACCCGGACCGTGGGAGAGCACACGGTGCTCGAGGTCGGTGGTGAGGTGGATGTCTACACCGCTCCCCGCCTGCGGGAACGGCTCCTCGAACTGATCGACGGCGGGGCCCGCCGGGTGATCGTCGACCTGGGGCGCGTCGACTTCCTCGACTCCACCGGCCTCGGCGTGCTGGTCGGCGCGCTCAAGCGGCTCCGGGCGGCGGGCGGCTCGTTCGCCCTGGTCTGCGACAAGGAGCCGCTGCTCAAGATCTTCCGGATCACCGCACTCGACCAGGTCTTCCCGCTGCACCCGACGGTCGACGCGGCGGTCAGCGCCGACCCGACCCGCACCGGCGCGTGATGGCGACGGTCCGGCTCTCCTTCTCGCCCGCTCCGGTGCACGTGCGTACCGCCCGGCTGGTCGGTGTGGCCGTCGCCCGTCGGGCCGGGGTACGCGAGGACCTGCTGGACGAGGTGCGCCTGGCCATCGGTGAGGCGTGCACCCGGGCGGTCGCCCTGCACCGCCAGTACGGCGTGACGGACCCGGTGCTGGTGGAGATGTCGGACTCCCCGGCGTACTCGGTGCGGGTGGTGGACCGCGCCCCGATCGAGGCCGGCATCGGCCTCGCCGCGCTGCCGCCGGACGAGTTGGCCAACGAGTCGCTGACCGACGAGGCGCTCACCACCGGCGTCGGCTTCGCCCTGCTCGCCGGCTTCGTCGAGGACCTCCAGGTCCGCCCGGTCGACGAGGGCATCGGCACCGAGGTCCGGATGGTGTGGCCGGTCGGCCGCTGAGCCACGTTCCGCCGCAGGCCGCGTCTCCGCCCGGAGACGCGGCCTCGTTGTGTCGGCCGGCCTCTATATCAGATTTTGTCTCGTAACACAGCGATGAAGATCATCGGGACACGGCGCCCCCTCGGTGTGACCTCCGACACTGCGGAGGGCTACAGTACCCGAGTTGTCAGCAAGTGATCCCTCCCGCAGCCAGCGGGTATGGGTGTTCGTCGCTGGTCCGCTGGGGTGGGTTGGCGCGCTTGCGAGCACGCATCCAGGCGCCGGGTCGGTACGTCCGCTGGCCGGCGCGAGTGTTCGGTACAGGAGGACATAGATGTCCGGGACCTTGGCCGCCGACGGCGGCGGGCTGTCCCTTACCGGAGCCAATGTGACGTACGTCGTCATCGCCGCGGTCATCGCGCTGGTGGCGCTCGTCTTCGCCGCCGCCTTGACGAAGGCGGTACTGGCAGCCGGTAAGGGCACCACCAATATGCAGGAGATCTCCGAAGCGGTACAGGAGGGGGCCTCCGCCTACCTGCTCCGGCAGTTCAGGACCCTCGCGGTGTTCGTCGTCGTCGCCGTGGTGCTGCTCTTCCTGCTGCCGGTGCACCACACCGACGGCAGTGAGATCGCGGTGAAGATCGGCCGATCGGCCTTCTTCGTGGTGGGCGCCTGTTCAGCGCGTTCATCGGCGGCGCCGGCATGTGGCTGGCCACCCGCGCCAACCTCCGGGTCGCCGCGGCCGCCCGGGAGCGGCAGGGCGGTCGTGAGGCCGCCATGAAGATCGCCTTCCGCACCGGTGGCGTGGTCGGCTTCCTCACCGTCGGGCTCGGCCTCTTCGGCGCCGCGCTGGTCGTCATCCTCTTCCGTGGCGACGCCCCGACCGTGCTCGAGGGCTTCGGCTTCGGTGCGGCGCTGCTCGCCATGTTCATGCGGGTCGGCGGCGGCATCTTCACCAAGGCCGCCGACGTCGGCGCCGACCTGGTCGGCAAGGTCGAGCAGGGCATCCCGGAGGACGACCGGCGTAACCCGGCCACCATCGCCGACAACGTGGGCGACAACGTCGGTGACTGCGCCGGCATGGCCGCCGACCTCTTCGAGTCGTACGCGGTCACCCTGGTCGCCGCCCTGATCCTGGGCCGCGCCGCGTTCGGCGAGGACGGCCTGGTCTTCCCGCTGATCATCTCCACGATCGGCGTGCTCGTCGCGATCATCGGCGTCTTCATCACCCGGCTGCGCGCCTCGGACCGCAACGGCCTGACGGCGATCAACCGGGCCTTCTACATCTCCGCCGTGCTCTCCGCCGTGCTGGTGGCGATCGCCGCCTACGCCTACCTGCCGGCGACCTTCGGCGCGCTCGAGGGCGGGCTCCGCAACGCCGACGGCACCCCGATCGACGGCAACCCCCGCCTGGTCGCCATCGGCGCGGTGGTCATCGGTATCGTGCTGGCCGCTGCGATCCAGGCGCTGACCGGCTACTTCACCGAGACCAACCGGCGCCCGGTGCAGGACATCGGCAAGAGCTCGCAGACCGGTGCGGCCACCGTCATCCTCGCCGGCATCAGCATCGGTCTGGAGTCGGCGGTCTACTCGGCGCTGCTGATCGGCGCGGGTGTGTTCGGCGCGTTCCTGCTCGGCGGCAGCTCCATCACGCTCTCGCTGTTCGCGGTGGCGCTGGCCGGTACCGGCCTGCTCACCACCGTCGGCGTGATCGTCGCGATGGACACCTTCGGCCCGATCTCCGACAACGCCCAGGGCATCGCGGAGATGTCCGGCGACATCGACGAGAACGGCGCCCGGATCCTCACCGAGCTGGACGCGGTCGGCAACACCACCAAGGCGATCACCAAGGGCATCGCCATCGCCACCGCGGTGCTGGCGGCGACCGCGCTGTTCGGTTCGTACACCGACACGCTGCGCAGCTCGTACCGGGACGCGAAGGTCGGCGACGTCGACAACGAGATCCTCAACGCGCTGAACCTGGCCAACCCGCGCAACCTGGTCGGCCTGATCATCGGCGCGGCGGTGGTCTTCCTCTTCTCCGGTCTGGCCATCAACGCGGTCTCCCGCTCGGCCGGCGCCGTGGTGATGGAGGTCCGCCGGCAGTTCCGTGAGCTGCCCGGCATCATGGACCGCACCCAGCGCCCGGAGTACGGCAAGGTCGTCGACATCTGCACCCGGGACGCGCAGCGCGAGCTGATGACCCCCGGTCTGCTGGCCATCCTGGCGCCGATCGCGGTCGGCTTCGGCCTCGGGCCCGGCGCGCTCGCGTCGTACCTGGCCGGTGCGATCGGGGCCGGCACGCTGATGGCGGTCTTCCTGGCCAACTCCGGTGGCGCCTGGGACAACGCCAAGAAGCTGGTCGAGGACGGCGCGTACGGCGGCAAGGGCTCCGAATCGCACGCCGCCACCGTGATCGGCGACACCGTCGGTGACCCGTTCAAGGACACCGCCGGCCCGGCGATCAACCCGCTGCTCAAGGTGATGAACCTGGTCTCGCTGCTGATCGCGCCCGCCGTGGTGGCGTACAGCGTCGGGGACGACCGGAACGTCCCGGCGCGGGTGGGCATCGCGGTGGTGGCGACGGCGATCATCGTCGCGGCGGTGGTGTTCAGCAAGCGCAAGGGCATCGCGATGGACGACTCCGACTCCGGCGCCGGTGGCAGCACCGGCGCCGACCAGCGGCCGGAGACGGTCAACGCCTGAGGGCTGACGCCCGAGTCACGGCACAACGGGTTCCCGGTCGGCGCACGCCGGCCGGGAACCCGTCACCGTACCGGGCGCCCACCGGGCGGCAAACCTGACCGGTGGCACAATCGGCCGGAGGCCGTACGCTGCAACGCATGCGTACGTGCCGGGCGGCAGCCGCCGGAAAGCTCACGGTGGTCCTGGCCACGTTCGTCGTCCTGGTCGCCGGGTGCGGCGGCGGGCCCAGCCCCCGGGCCTGGGCCACCTCGGTCTGCGAGGCGCTGACCCCCTGGCGCACGGAGATCAGCAAGCTGACCAGCAGTACCAAGCAGCAGATGACCGCGCAGACCACCCCGGCGCAGGCGCAGGAGAACCTGGTCCGGCTCTTCGCCGGGGCGGAGCAGGCCAGCGAGACCGCCCGCCGCAGGGTCGAGGAGGCCGGGATCCCGGAGGCCGAGCACGGCGAGGAGGTCTTTCAGGGCTTCCGCGCCTCGCTGGGCAAGGTGCGGGACGCGTACGGCCGGGCCCGGGCGACCATCGGCGGCCTGAGCACCGGCCAGCCCACCGCCTTCTACGACGGGGTCCAGGCCGCCGTGGACACCCTCAACAAGGAGTACGACGCGAGCGCGCTGGACACCAGCCGGCTCAGTTCGGAAGAGCTCAAACAGGCCTTCGACGAGGTCCCGGAGTGTCGCTGACGCCACCTGACCACCCCACCGACCCGGTCCGCCAGCTCTCGCTGTTCGGCACCGAGGCGGCCGATCCGTCCCTCGCCGACCTGGCCGGGCTGCTGGCCGGGCCCGCAGAGGTGGTGCGGATGGGCGGCACCGCCCGGCTGTCGATCGCGGTGGACGCCGGGTGGCGGGTGCACGTGCTCGTCGCCGAGTTGGCGCTGCGGGGGCTGGCGGCCACCTGGGAGACGGTCGGCGAGGAGACCGGGGAACGGCGGCACCTGGTCCGCACCTCGTACGCCAGCACCCTCGCGCCCCTCGCGGTGGCCTGGCTGCGCGCCGGGGCCATGCGACCGCCCGCCAACTTTCATCTGAACGGCCGCCGGCTGCGGATCTGGCTGGCCGCCGCCGGCCGCGCCGACCCGCCGGGGTTCCTGCTCCGCCTCGGCGCCGCCGACGAGGCGGGCCGGGGGCGGGTCAGGGCCGCGCTCGCCGCGGTCGGCCTGCCCGGGGAACTGCTCGACGCCGGGGCGGGCGGACCGGCGTACCGGATAACCGGTCGCCGCCGGCTGGCCCGGCTGGCCGAACTGGTCGGCGACGGCCCGCGGCCGCGCCGGCGGCCGACTGGCCGGCCGTTCCCCCGCCGCGCGTCGCCGACCAGGGGGTCGTGGTGCCCCGCAGAGGGCGCGGATCGCCGCGACCCGCCCACCAGGAGTCCCTGATTGACGAGTAGCCGGCTGTCCGATCCGTGACAGCCGGGGTGTCGGTTTGCGCCGGAAAACGGCCTGCTGCGAGCTCGGTCGAGGGTCCGTCATCGTCACAGTGACCCGCTCGCCGCCCCGGCGCGGTGTACGGTGGCGCCGTCCGACAAGACCCTTCGGGGGGGGGGCCATCGGAGACCGCCGCGCCGGGGCGGTTTGCGGCCCGCGAAACCCGAAACGCGGGCGGCGCGTTACGTTGGACATCCGGACCGCCGGCGGTTCCGGACGGGTTTAGGCCGGTCCGTGTCCACGCGCCGGCAGGCCACGAGCAGGAGTGAGGTCGGGGAGAGCCGTGCCGAGCAACGCTGGAACCACCCGTCTGGTCATCGTCGAGTCCCCGGCGAAGGCCAAGACGATCTCGGGCTACCTCGGCCCGGGGTACGTCGTGGAGGCCAGCTTCGGCCACGTCCGTGACCTGCCCCGGAACGCCGCCGACGTGCCGGCGAAGTACAAGGGCGAGCCGTGGGCCCGGCTCGGCGTCGACGTCGACAACGGCTTCCGGGCGCTCTACGTGGTCTCCGCCGACCGCAAGCAGCAGATCAACAAGCTGGTGAAGCTGGCCAAGGAGGTGGACGAGATCTTCCTCGCCACCGACGAGGACCGCGAGGGCGAGGCGATCGCCTGGCACCTGGTGGAGACGCTCAAGCCCAAGGTGCCGGTCAAGCGGATGGTCTTCCACGAGATCACCAAGCCGGCGATCCAGGCGGCCGTGGCCAACCCGCGCGAGATTGACCGGGACCTGGTCGACGCCCAGGAGGCGCGGCGCATCCTCGACCGGCTCTACGGCTACGAGGTCTCGCCGGTGCTGTGGAAGAAGGTCATGCCGAAGCTCTCGGCGGGCCGGGTGCAGTCCGTGGCGACCCGGATCGTGGTCGAGCGGGAGCGGCAGCGGATGGCGTTCCGCACCGCCGAATACTGGGACATCCTGGCCACCCTGGCCGTGCCGAACGCCGGCGAGGGCCCGCGCAGCTTCCCGGCCACCCTGGTCGCGCTGAACGGCGACCGGATCGCCACCGGCAAGGACTTCGAGCCGACCACCGGCCGGGTGAAGGCCGCGCCGGCGTGGTGCACCTCGACGAGGGCGGCGCCCGTGGCCTCGCCGCACGGCTGGAAGGCCGGCCGTTCACCGTCACCCGGGTCGAGGAGAAGCCCTACCGCCGTCGCCCGTACGCGCCGTTCATCACCTCCACCTTGCAGCAGGAGGCGGCCCGCAAGATGCGGTTCTCGTCGCAGCAGACGATGCGTACCGCGCAGCGGCTCTACGAGAACGGCTACATCACCTATATGCGTACCGACTCGGTGAACCTCTCCGAGACCGCCGTCGCGGCGGCCCGCCGGCAGATCACCGAGCTGTACGGCGAGCGCAGCGTGCCGCCGGAGCCGCGCCGCTACACCAGCAAGGTGAAGAACGCGCAGGAGGCGCACGAGGCGATCCGCCCGGCGGGGGACAACTTCCGCACCCCGGGCGAGGTGGCCAAGGAGCTGTCGGCCGAGGAGTTCAAGCTCTACGAGCTGATCTGGCGGCGGACCATCGCCTCGCAGATGACCGACGCGGTCGGCTCCAGCGTCTCGGTGCGGATCCGGGCGGTCTCCAGCGCCGACGAGGAAGCCGACTTCGGCGCGACCGGCAAGACGATCACCGACCCGGGCTTCCTGCGGGCGTACGTCGAGTCGAGCGACGACGAGAACGCCGAGGCCGAGGACGCCGAGCGTCGGCTGCCCACCCTGGCCAAGGGTCAGCCGCTGACCGCCGACGAGCTGGCCGCGCAGGGGCACCACACCCAGCCGCCGTCGCGCTACACCGAGGCGTCCCTGGTCAAGGCCCTCGAAGAACTGGGCATCGGCCGCCCGTCCACGTACGCGTCGATCATGCAGACGATCCAGGACCGCGGGTACGTCTTCAAGCGCGGCCAGGCGCTGATCCCGTCCTTCCTGGCGTTCGCGGTGATCGGTCTGCTGGAGCAGCACTACCCCCGGCTGGTCGACTACAACTTCACCGCCAGCATGGAGAACGAGCTGGACGAGATCGCCGGCGGTGACCATGCCGCGGTCGACTTCCTCACCGCGTTCTACTTCGGCAGCGCCAACGGCGCCGGCGACCAGGACATCGCCCGCTCCGGCGGGCTGAAGAAGCTGGTGACCGAGAACCTCAGCGAGATCGACGCGCGCAGCGTCAACTCCATCCCGCTGTACACCGACGACGAGGGCCGCCAGGTGGTGGTCCGGGTCGGCCGGTACGGGCCGTACCTGCAGCGCGAACTGCCCGGCGGGGAGCCGGCGGCGCCGCCGGCCGAGGGCGAGGAGGGCGGCGCCCAGGGTGACCGCGCGCCGATTCCCGAGGGGCTGGCCCCCGACGAGCTGACCCCGGAGAAGGTGAACGAGCTGTTCCTCGGCGGGGGCGGCGAGCGCAAGCTCGGCGACGACCCGGCCACCGGGGAGCCGATCGTGCTGAAGTCCGGCCGGTTCGGGCCGTACGTGTCCAGTGGGGAGCGCAAGTCGTCGCTGCTGCGCTCGCAGACCCCGGACTCGCTCACCCTGGACGAGGCGCTGCGGCTGCTCAGCCTGCCCCGGCTGCTCGGCACGGCGCCGGACGGCGCCGAGGTGCTCGCCAACAACGGCCGCTACGGCCCGTACGTCAAGCGCGGTGACGAGTTCCGCTCGCTGGACTCGGAAGAGAAGATGTTCACCGTCACGCTGGACGAGGCGCTCGCGCTGCTGGCCGCGCCGAAGGCCCGGCAGCGTCGCGCCGCCGCGCCGCCGCTGCGCGAGATGGGCGTCGACCCGCTCACCGAGAAGCCGCTGGTGATCAAGGACGGCCGGTTCGGCCCGTACGTCACCGACGGCGAGTTCAACGCGTCGCTGCGCCGGGGCCAGACGCCGGAGGAACTGACCATGGAGCAGGCCTCCGAGATGCTGGCCGAGAAGCGGGCCAAGGGCCCGGCGCCGAAGAAGGCCGTCGCGAAGAAGGCCCCGGCGAAGAAGGCGGCCAAGGCCACGACGGCGAAGAAGACCGCCGCCGCCAAGTCCACGGCCGCCAAGAAGACGACCACCGCCAAGGCCACCACCGCGAAGAAGACCCCCGCAAAGAAGGCGGCCCCCAGAAAGGCCACCAGCACCACGGACTGACGCCCCGGCCGCGAGATCTGGAAGGAACGGGTCCCCTCCATGGGCCCGTTCCTTCCAGGATCTCCACGGCTCTCAGCCGAGGACGCGGTCCAGGTATGAGTTGGTGAAGACGCGGTGGGGGTCCAGGCGGTCGCGGACGGCGAGGAAGTCCGGGAAGCAAGGGTACGCGGGGGCCAGGCTCGCCGCGTCCCGGAAGTGCAGCTTGCCCCAGTGCGGGCGCCCGCCCAGCCCGGTGGCAACCTGCTCGAAGGCGGCGAAGTACGGCTCGTACGGCATCCCGACGTACTGGTGGATCGCCAGGTACGCCGAGTCCCGGCCGTACCCGTGCGACAGCCAGATGTCGTCGGCGGCGGTGAACCGCACCTCGACCGGGAAGAGCACCTTGAACGGCAGCCCGTCGACGATCCGGCGCAGCGCGTCGAGCGCCTCGCCGAGCGCCTCGCGCGGCAGGGCGTACTCCATCTCCACGAAGCGGACCCGGCGCGGGGTGCAGAAGACCCGGTCCGAGCGGCCGGTGTAGCGGCGTTCGGTGAGGGCGCGTACGGAGACCGCGCTGATCGTCGGGGCCAGGCGGGGTGCCGCCCGGCCGAGCCGGCAGGCGCCGGCGAAGACGGTGTTGGCCAGGAAGTCGTCGTCCAGCCAGCCGCGCAGCCGGGACAGCGGCCGGTCGTCCGCCGGCGTCCGGTCGTTGGTCTTGACCTGCACCCGCGCCGTGTACGGGAACCAGTAGAACTCCACGTGGTCGTGCGCGTCGACCAGTGCGGGCAGGTCGCCGAGCACGTCGGCGAGCGGCGCCGGCCGTTCGTGCGCACGCAGCACGAAGGCGTCGACGCAGCGCAGCGTCACCTCGACCAGCACGCCGATCGCACCGAGGCCGACCCGGGCGGCGGCGAAGACGTCGGGGTGCTCGTCCGCGGAGCAGCGCAGCACCTCACCGAGGCCGGTGACCAGGGTGAGCGCCGAGACGAAGGTGGAGAGGCAGCCGAGGCGGGCGCCGGTGCCGTGGGTGCCGGTGGAGAGCGCGCCGGCGACGGTCTGCGCGTCGATGTCGCCGAGGTTCGGCAGCGCCAGCCCGTGCGCGGCGAGCAGGTCGTTGAGCGCGCGCAGGGTCATCCCGGCCGGTACGGTGACCAGCCGGCGATCGACGTCCACCCGGACCCCGGTGTCCAGGTCGGTCAGTTCGATCCGGTGCTCTTCGGCGAGGGCGATGCTGGTGAAGGAATGGCCACTGCCGACCGGTCGGATCCGCGCGCCCGCCGCCCCGGCGGCGCGTACGGCCTCGGCCACGTCGGCGGCGGTGCGGGGGCGGAGGATGGCGGTCGAGGCGCTGCGCTGGTTGCCGGCCCAGTTGGTCCAGGCGGTTGGGGGCGGTGCGGTGCCGGCCATGCACGCTCCTAGAAATGAATATGAACTGACTTCATATCAGGAACGTTCTCCCTGGTAAATACCGCAACCAAGGTCCGCTCGTTGTACCGGTAGTCACGGCCTCGTGACGTGCAGATATGTTCATCCGTCGAAGGGGGGTGGCGCTGAGTGTCCACACCAGCCGCCACGACCGGGCCGCTGCGCCGCGTTCCGGTGCAGGGTCGAAGTGTCGCGCGGGTCCAGCGGATGCTGGATGCCTGCGCCGAACTCGTCGACGAGGTGGGGTACGAGGGACTGACCACGACGCTGCTCGCCGAACGTGCCGAGGTGGCGATCGGGTCGGTCTACCAGTTCTTTCCGGACAAGCGCGCGATCGTGCAGGCGTTGACCCTGCGCACGATGGAGTCCTACCTCCAGCGGCTCGACGAGCGGTTCGCCTCCGACGACATGACCCACTGGTGGGACGGCGTCGACGCGGGGATCGACGAGTACATCACGATGCACCGCACTGTCCCGGGGTTCCGTACCCTGCACTTCGGCGACGTGGTCGACCTGCACCTGCTCGATGAGCAGCGGGACAACAACGGCGTGATCGCCGACCAGTTGGCCCGGGTGCTGACCGAACGGTTCGGCATGACCGACGCGCCGCAGTTGCGCTTCATCCTGGAGATCGCCGTGGAGGCGGCCGACGCGCTGATCAAGCTGGCGTTCCGGCGGCAGCCGAACGGTGACGAGCGGGTGCTGGTCGAGGCGAAGGCGCTGATCCGGGAATACCTCTACCGGCAGGTCGACGCGCGCTCCGACGCCGGCCAGCCCGGCTGACCACCAGCCCGGCTGACCGCCGGGCTGGGGCGCATCGGGCGGCGGAGAACGGACGCTGCCCGGCTGCGGCGGGCAGCGAACCCGGAGCCCTGACCAGCCCGAAGCGTGAGCCAGCCCGGAGCGCGGGCCGGTCTGGTCAGAGGAAGGCCCGGCCCTCGCCCCGGTAGGTCGGCACGGTCGCCACGACCGCGTCGCCGGAGACCAGGTGCAGCTCGTTGACGTGCTCGCACAGTTCGCCGGCCTTCGCGTGGCGGAACCAGACCCGGTCGCCGACCCGCAGCGTGGCCGCGGCCGTACCGGCCAGCGGGGTCTGCACCTCGCCGGCCCCCTCGGCGCCGACCAGCTTCAGCCCGGCGGGCAACCACGGGCGGGGGCAGCCGGCTGTCGGCGGCGGGGCCGGAGGCGATCCAGCCGCCACCGAGCACGGTGGCCAGGCCGGGTGCCGGGCGGCGAACCACCGCGCAGGCGAAGAATGCGCCGGGGCCGGGCGCCAGGCACGGTACCCGTCGAAGAGCGTCGGCCCGTACAGGCCCGATCCCGCGGTGACCTCGGTGACCGCGGGATCGGCGCTGGTCGCCGCCACGCTGCCGGTGCCGCCGCCGTTGACGAACTCCAGCTCGGCGTGCTCGCGTACCGCGGCCACCGCCGCACCCCGGCGGGCCAGCAGTTCCCGGTACGACCCGCGCTGGGCGACCCGGATCGCGGCCCCGTACGCCGCCTGCCCGGGCGGGGCGTCGCCGAGCCCGGCGATCTGCGCCTCGTACGCCATCAGGCCGACCAGCCGGAAGCCGGGCCGGGCGGCGACGAACTCCAGCTCGGCGTGCTCGCGTACCGCGGCCACCGCCGCACCCCGGCGGGCCAGCAGTTCCCGGTACGACCCGCGCTGGGCGACCCGGATCGC
>JAEVHO010000099.1 GCA_016802835.1 Micromonospora sp. ATA32
GAACCCGCCCCGGGGTAGAACCAGGAAGATTGATGATGAAGGACGCAGCCGCCGCACCGGTCCTCAAGGTGCGTGACGTCTCCAAGCGATTCCCGGGCGTGCTCGCCCTGGACGCGGTGACTCTCTCGGTCGCACCGGGTGAGGTACACGCCCTGGTGGGTGAGAACGGCGCCGGAAAGTCGACGCTGATCAAGGTCGTCACCGGGGTCTACCGAGCCGACTCCGGCGATATCCGATACCTGGGCGAGACGGTCGCCTTCACCCGGCCGCTCGACGCCCAACGGGTGGGCATCTCGACCATCTATCAAGAGGTCAACCTCATCCCACTGATGAGCGTCGCCCGTAACCTCTTCCTGGGCCGGGAGCCGCGCGGTCGGCTCGGCCTCATCGACGTCGGCCGGATGAACCGGGAGGCGGCGGAGATCCTCGGTCGTTACGGCATCGACGTCGACGTCGCCCGACCGCTGCGCTCGATGAGTCTGGGAGCCCAGCAGATGGTGGCCCTGGCCCGCGCGGTCGCCGTCGACGCGAAGGTGCTGGTGATGGACGAGCCGACCTCCTCGTTGGAGCCACGCGAGGTGGAGACGCTGTTCCGGGTGGTCCGTCTGTTGAGCGCACAGGGCATCGCGATCGTCTACGTCAGCCACCGACTCGACGAGTTGTACCAGCTCTGCGATCGGGTGACGGTGCTGCGCGACGGCCGCGCGGTGCACACTGGTCGGCTGGCCGACCTCGACCGGCTCCAGCTCGTGTCGCACATGCTCGGACGCGATCTCGTCCAGGTCCGGCGGGAGGGCGTGACCGGCTTCGCCGGCGGCCACGAGGTGACCGATGCCGCGCCCGTGCTGAGCGCCGACCGGCTGAGCAAGCGCCACCTGCTGCACGGGGTGTCCTTCGACGTACGGCCCGGCGAGGTCACCGGGCTCGGCGGCCTCCTCGGCTCCGGCAGGTCGGAGACGGCTAAGGCGATCGTCGGAGCGTTGCCACTCGACTCCGGCACGGTCACGGTCGACGGGCGCCGCCTGCGTCGACTCTCACCCCGGACGGCCATCCGGGCGGGGGTGGCGCTGCTGCCCGAGGACCGCAAGGCGGAAGGCATCATCCCGGAGCTGTCCGTCCGCGAGAACATCGTGCTGGCGGCGATGCCCCGGCTCGCCCGCGCGGGGTGGTCACCCGGGCCCGGCAGGACCGGATCGTGGAGACGTTCATGACACGGCTCAGGATCAGGGCGTCCAGCCCGGAGCAACGGGTCGGTGAGCTGTCCGGGGGCAACCAGCAGAAGGTTCTCCTCGCCCGCTGGCTCTGCCTCAACCCACGGCTGCTCCTGCTCGACGAGCCGACCCGGGGAATCGACGTCGGCGCCAAGGCCGAGGTGCAGAAGCTCATCGGCGAGCTGGCCCGCGACGGTCTGGCCGTCGTACTCATCTCATCCGACCTCGAGGAACTGGTCGAGGGCGCCGACCGGGTCGTGGTGCTGCACGCCGGCGCGGTCGTCGGCGAGCTGACCGGCGACGAGGTTTCCGAGCACACGATCATGGCCACCCTGGCCGCCGACGAGGGGCCCGGCGATGACCACTGAGATCTCTCGCACCGCTCGCGTCGACCTCGACCGTGCCGCGCTCACCCGGTACGTGCAGGACTTCGGGGTCTACGCGGCCGTCCTCGCGCTGCTGCTGTTCAACGCCCTGTTCACGGACAACTTCCTGCAGGTCGCCAACCTGCGTACCCAACTCGTACAGGTCGCACCGGTGGTGATCGTGGCGCTCGGGATGGCGCTGGTCATCGGCAGCGAGGGCATCGACCTCTCGGTCGGCTCCGTGATGGCGCTCGCCGCGGCCGTGATCCCGCTCTACCTCGGCTTCGGGATGTGGCCGGCCATCCTGATGGCGCTCGTCGTCGGGGCGGCGGCCGGCGTCGTGAACGGCACCCTGGTCGCCGTCGTCGGCCTCCAACCCATCGTGGCGACCCTGGCCCTGCTCGTCGCCGGCCGCGGCATCGCCCTCGTCGTCGCCGACGGCCAGCTCAAGCAGATCCGTAACGCCGACCTTCTCGCGCTGGGTAGCGGGGAGTTCCTCGGCCTACCGGTCGTCGCGTTGATCGCCGTCGCGCTGGCCGTGGTCGTGGGCCTCACCGTGCAGTACACGACGTACGGCCGGCAACTGGTCGCCATCGGTGGCAACCGCCCGGCCGCCCACCTGGCCGGTCTGCCGGTCAGACGCGTCCTGGTCGTCACCTATCTGCTCAGCGGGGTGCTCGCCGCTCTGGCCGGCGTGCTCGCCACCGCCCGGCTGACCGCGAGCGACCCGTCGGCGATCGGCAATCTGATCGAGCTGTCGGCCATCACGGCGGTCGTCGTCGGCGGTACCCCGTTGACCGGCGGACGAATCCGGGTCCTGGGCACGGTGGCGGGCGCGCTGCTCATGCAGCTGCTGCGGGCCACGCTGATCAAACACAACCTGCCCGACTCCACGGCGCAGATGGTGGAGGCCGTCATCATCCTGGTCGCTGTCTATCTCGCTCGGCAGCGGAGGACCCGATGACCGAACTCGCCCAGACCAGCACGGGCCTGACGACCACCGACGCCCAGCAGTTGCCCACCTCCCGGGTCACCGCCGGCGAGCGGATCGCCACCCTGGCCCAGCGGCACGGCGCACTCGCCGTACTGATGCTGGCTCTCCTCGGGTCGGCGCTGGCCTTCCCGTCGTTCGCCAGCCCCGACAACCTCGCGGGCATCGCCATCCAGTCGTCGACCCTGATCATCATCGCGCTCGGGATGACCTTCGTGATCATCTCCGGTGGCATCGACCTCTCCGTGGGCTCCGTCTTCGCCCTCGGCGGTGTGCTCGCCGCATGGGCCAGCCAATGGGGCACTCTCCCCGCGCTGCTCCTCCCCCTCGCGGTCTGCGCGGCGATCGGTCTCGCCAACGGGCTGATCATCGCCCGCACCGGACTGGCCCCGTTCATCGTCACGCTGGCCAGCCTGCTCGGCGCCCGCGGGCTGCTGCTCGCGGTCACCCACGAGGGCTCAACCACCTACCTGGTGCCGCGCGACTCGGTGCTGCTCGACATCGGACGCGGCACGCTGCTCGGCGTCGGTTATCCGGTCTACATCGCGCTGCTGCTCTGCGCGTCGGGGGCCGTGCTGCTGCAACGCAGCCGGTACGGGCAGGCCACCTTCGCGATCGGCGGCAACGAGGACGCCGCGGCCCTGATGGGCCTGCCGGTGGCCCGGGTCAAGATCCTCACCTACGTGCTCAGCGGCCTTTTGGCCGGCTTCGCCGGGATCCTCAACGCCGCCCGGCTCGGCTCCGGCGTGACCATCCTCGGCGTCGGTCTGGAACTCGACGCGATCGCCGCCGTCGTCATCGGCGGCACGCTGCTGATCGGTGGCGCCGGAAGCGTCAGCGGTACCGTCTGCGGCGTTCTGCTGCTCGGTGTCATTCAGAACGTGATCAACCAGATAGGGAACCTCACCTCGTCGATCCAGTCGGTGGTGAGCGGGGCGTTCCTGGTGGTGGTCGTGGTCACCCAGACCTATCTCAGCAAGGTCCGTCGGCTGCGTTGACCGCTCTGCGCCGATCAGGGAATGGGCGACGGGTGAATCCGAAGGGAGCTGGTGGGTGGCCGTCAGTTTGAAGGAGATCGCCGAGCGGGCGGGCGTCTCGCTGGCCACCGTGAGCAACGTGGTCAACGGATACCGACCTGTCGGTGCGCAGACCCGGCAGAAGGTGCAGCAGGCGATCGACGAGTTGGGTTACGCACCCAACCTGAGCGCGCGTCATCTGCGCCGCGGTCGAACCGGCATGATCGCGCTGGCCATCCCCGAGCTCAACAATCCCTACTTCGCGGAACTGGCCTGGGCCGCCATCCGGGAGGCCGCCAGACTCGGCTACACGCTGGTCATGGAGGACACCGCGGCCGAGCGCGAGTCGGAACTCATGCTCCTGGACGGAGCCCACCGGCAGATCATCGACGGCCTGATCTTCAGCCCGGTCCAGATCACCCGGGAGGACGTGCTCGCCCGGACCAACGCCACGCCCATGGTCCTCATCGGTGAAGGCGTCTACGACGTACCGCACGACCACATCGCCATCGACAACATCGCCGCCAGCCACGTGGCGGTCCAGCATCTCGCCGCGCTGAACCGGCGGCGGATCGCGTTCATCGGTGTGCGGCCGGGCGACCCCCGGCAGTCGGCGCACCTGCGTCTGCGCGGCTATCAGGAGGCGCTCTCCTCCGTCGGGCTGCCGTTCGCACCGGAACTCGTCGCCTCCACCGCCCAGTTCGGCCGGGTCGACGGGCTCCTGGCCATGCGTGACCTGCTGGCCCTCGACCACCCGCCGGACGCGGTGTTCGGCTACAACGACCTGGTCGCGATCGGCGCGATGCGGGCCATCCGCGAGGCCGGCCTCCGAACTCCCGAGGACATCGCGGTGGTCGGTATGGACGACATCGAAGAAGGCCGCTTCAGCAATCCCACGTTGACCACGATCTCCCCGGACAAGGAACACATCGGCGGGCTGGCGGTACGTGCGCTGATCGCGCGCATCGAGGGCAAGCCGGTCAGTCCGCCGTTCGACGTGCAGCCGCCGTTCCGCCTGGTGACCAGGGAGAGCACCCTCGGCGGGCAGCTGCCGGTCGGCTGACCCACGGCGCAGTCTGCGCGCCGCGCGGCGTCGAATGCTATGTCCGTTCGGGCACCAGACCAGGAACATCGACGACGCCCGCACACCGGCGTGAGCGGGTCGTAGCGTAATCCGGAGATCTACACCCTTAGATCAACGGGAGGACCACGTGATCGACGGAAGTCAACGACGACGGATCCGACGCATCGCGGCCCTGGGAGTTGGCGTACTCCTGGCCGGCCTGCTCAGCCCCGCTCCCACCGCCCAGGCCCGGCCCACGCCGGTACCCGCCCCGGGCGAGGCCACCTTCACCCGGACGGCGGCCTTCGACGTCACCGCGCCGATGCGCGACGTGGCCCGCAGCGCCCGCCGGGCAGCGCAGTCGCCGTCAACGTCTGGGAGTTCGACGTCCGGTGGGATGCCGCACCCACCGCGTCGATCGGCTTGAAGACCCAGTTGCCGACCGCCGAGTTCGACTCCGTCTTCCCCTGCCAGCCGGACTCCCGGGACTGCCTGCAACCCGGCATCACCAATCGCGCCCAGTTCCTCGACGTCCTGTCCTACCGGCAACGGCCCACCTGGCGGCTGGCGCATCGCACCTTCGGCTCCTATGAGGCGATGGTCACCAACCAGTCCGTCGAAGCGCGCCCCGGCCAGGCCGGCATCCGCTGGTGGGAGCTGCGCCGGGACCGCCGCGGCAACTGCAGCGTCCACCAGGAGGGCACCTTCGCTCCCGACGACACGGTCAACCGCTGGATGGGCAGCATCGCCCAGGACCGCAAGGGCAACACAGCCCTCGGCTACAGCGTCGTCAACGGCACCGACGTCTACCCGGGCATCCGCTACACCGGCCGTCTCGCCGGGGACCGGCGCGGCCAGCTGACCCTCGGCGAGGGGACGATCGTCAACGGCACCGCCGCCCAGTCCAGCCTCAACTCCCGGTGGGGCGACTACAGCTCGATGAACGTCGACCCCGTCGACGACTGCACCTTCTGGTACGTCAACGAGTACTACACCCAGGCCGGGGCCGCCCAGGCGCCCAACGGCAACGGTTGGCAGACCCGCATCGCCAGCTTCCGCCTGCCACACTGCTGACACCGCCACCGAGGCCCGGGGTGGGAGTCAACCCAGCACTCCCACTCCGTGCCCGGCGCCGGGGTCACCCTGTGGGCGCGGGCAGCACGACCCGCGGCAGGTTCGGCTCACCGCGCCGGCGCCACTCCCGCGGGTAGCCCAGCGAGACCTCCTCGAACCGGACGCCGTCGTACCAGGTGGTGCGCGGGATGTGCAGGTGCCCGTAGACCACCACCTCGGCCCGGAACCGCAGGTGCCAGTCGGCCGTCCGCTCGGTGCCGCACCACTGCGCGAACTCCGGGTAGCGCAGGATCCGGGTCGGCTCCCGGTTCAGCGGGAAGTGGTTGACCAGGACGGTGGGAACGGCCGGGTCACAGGCGGCGAGCCGGCGCTCGGTCTCCGCGACCCGCACCGCGCACCAGGCGTCCCGCCCTGGATGCGGGTCGGGGTGCAGCAGCATCTCGTCGGTGCAGACCACCCCGGCGTCGTACGCCCGGCGCAGCGACTCCTCCTTGGTGGCGGTGCCGGGGGCGCGGAACGAGTAGTCGTAGAGCAGGAACAGCGGCGCGACGATGACCGGGCCGTCCGGACCGGGCCACCTGGGGTACGGGTCCTCGGGGGTCAGCACGCCCAACTCCCGACAGGCGGCGACCAGCGCCCGGTAGCGTTCTTCGCCGCGCAGCCGCACCGGGTCGTCGCGCAGCGTCCACAGCTCGTGGTTGCCCGGCGCCCAGACGACGGTGGCGAACCGGTCCCGCAGCCGGGCCAGGGTGTCGCGCACGTCCGCGAAGCGCTCAGCCACGTCACCGGCGACGATCAGCCAGTCGTCGGCCGAGCCGGGCCGCAACCGGTCGGCGATCTCCCGGTTCTCGGCGTACGCGACGTGCAGATCGCTGACGGCGAGCAGCCGGCCCACGGTCACCGGCCGAAGTGGACGCCGCCGGGCCGGCCGATCCGCGACCCCCCGCTCCCCCACCGCCGTCACCCCGCACCTCCGCCCCCCGTGCCGCCCGCCTCCGTGACCGGTCGACCGAGACTAACCAGCCCGTGCCGCCCGGGCCAGCCCCTGGCAATCCTGAAGTACGGGTGTTCGCGCAGCGTCTGGGCCCGGCCCCTCGAACCCGGATCAGCTCGATTGACGGCTGCCCGGGCCCTTGGCGGTCAGCTGCAGCCAGGACGCGAGTTCCTCAATCTCGTGGTGCACCGCGTCGGTCATCTCCCGGGTGAAGGAGACGTCCTCGTGGATGGCGTGCACGAGCAGCGTGCCGCTCTTACGGTCCGCTGTGGCGTCCACCTTCCCGACGAGCCTGTCGTGATGCAGAACCGGCAACGCGAAATAGCCCCAGCGTCGCTTGGCCTTCGGCTTGTACATCTCCAGCGTGTACTCGAAGTCGAACAGTTCCGAGGCCCGGACCCGGTCGTGCACCAGGCGGTCGAACGGCGACAACAGGGCAGTGCGCCCGGTGAAGGGCTGGCGAATCGCCTCCGGGTCCACGCGCCACGTCCCGCTGACGCCCTCGACGGTCGCCGGCTCGCCGGCCCCGCCGACATCGGCCGGCTCGTTGGGGAGAGCAGTTCCCTTGGCGCGAGCGATGCCGAGTGCCCGTAGCCGGCGTTCGTCTCGGCGCCGGCGCGCCTCGTCCATCGACATCTCGGGCAGGTCGGCCGGGTATACCCGCTCGGCCAGGTCCCACAGTCGCTGGCGTCCACGGCGCCCGGCGATGGCGACCTCGCCGCGCATCATGAGGAACTCCAGCATCTGGGTGACGTTGCGGTTGTTGGTCCACCCCGTCGACGGCCACGCCACCACACTCGTGTCCGGGATGTCCCGGGACAGCAGCGGACCGGAGGTGCCGAGCAGGTCGAGGATGCCTCGGCGGAACCGGTCGTTGGCCCGCAGCCACTCCCGGGACATCGCGCGGCTGGGCCAGCTGGCCGCGTCCGCGAGGTAGAGCCCCAGGTCGCTCATCGGCCGCACCATCGCGTTGTGCTCGAAGAGCATCCGGTGCTGCTCCAAGGCCTGCTGCAGGTGGACCGGCTGATACGACGACCCGAGGCGACTCCAGGCGACCAGGTCGGCGCTCGGTGCGACGGCGGCCGTCGGGTCGATCTGCAGGAGGGTCAGCCGCTGCACCACCGTCACGAGGTCGGTCGGTCGCGGAGTGTCCAGCAGCTGGGCGCGTACGGCGATGCGCCGCGCCTCCGTACGATCGAGTCGGTGGATCCCCACGAGGCGAGGCTAGCAACGCGTCAATCGGTACGAGGCCCGCTGTGTGGCGCTCCTGCCGGTGCGGCGGGGTTCGAAGCCTCGTCGGGCGTCCGGGCGGCGCCCCGGCGGGACCGGAGCAGCTGGATGCCGATCGGCAGCACGGAGATCACGACGATGCCGATCAGGATGAACTCGATGTTGGACTTGACGAAGGCGATCTGGCCGAGGAAGTAGCCCAGCACGGTGACGCCGGTGCCCCAGAGCACGCCGCCGAGGACGTTGTAGATCAGGAACGTCCGGTAGTGCATCCGGCTCACGCCGGCGATGATCGGAGTGAACGTCCGGACGATCGGCACGAACCGGGCGAGCACCACCGACCGGGCCCCGTACCGGGCGAAGAAGTCGTTGGCCCGGTGCACGTTCTCCTGCTTGAACAAACGCGAGTTGGGCCGGCGGAACAGGCTCGGGCCGACCCGCTTGCCGAACAGGTAACCCACCTGGTCCCCGGCGATGGCGGCCACCGCCACCAGCAGGCAGAGCAGCCAGAGTGGCTGGTGGAGATAGTGGCCGTCGGCGACGAGCAGGCCTGCGGTGAACAGCAGCGAGTCACCGGGGAGGAAGAAACCGATCAGCAGCCCGGACTCGGCGAAGACGATGGCGAGGATGCCGATCAGCCCGAACGTGGAGATCAACCACTCCGGGTTGAGGAAACTGGGGCCCACAGCCTGCAGAGCGAGCGACGTCGACACGAGGGGACCTCCGAGTTGGGTACGGCGGGAAGCATGCCGGGGCGGTCCGACGAGGGGTGGTCAGTGGCCGCCGACAGCGGCGCCCGGCCGGTGGCGGTCGGCCCGCCGGGCGAGCACGCGCCCACCGAGCACGACGATCAGCACGGATCCCGCGCCGATGACCGCCCCGGCGACGATGTCGGCCGGATAGTGCACGCCTGCCCAGACGCGGGCGAATCCGATCATGGTGGCCAGCACCGACAGCGCTACCCCCCAGCGCCAGGACAGAAACACCCCGATCGCGAAGGCCACCGCGAAGGCCGCCGTGGCGTGGTCACTCGGTAGTGATCCGCCCGGGTCGTGCGGGATCAGCTGGTGCACGGAATGCGTCTGGAACGGGCGGACCTCGGTGCTCGCGAGGGCGACCAGCTGCCCGGCGACGAAAGCCAGGGCAAGGGACACCACCACGCGTACCACGGCCGCCCGGTCGTGCGACCTGAGCCGGAGCAGCAGCGCGACGACCGCGAGCCCGCCGAGGACGTAGATCAGCCAGAGGGCCGACCACTCCATCACGTCGTCCACCGGATCGGTGCGTCCGGCGGCGGCGTTGATGAGTTGGAACAGGTGATAGTTCATCGAGTGTCCGACTCCACGGCTGACCCGGCTTCCCCGACCGGCTGATCCCAGTCTCCCCGCTCACGCCTGAGAGGAGGCTGAAAGGCGAGCGGCCGGGCAATCTGGGAGGCGGCAGACTCGCAGGTCAGGCGGTCGGTTCGCCGTCAGCGGTCAGCGGAAGTCGGACGCGGATCGTCATACCGGGGCCGGCCAGCACGCGGACCGTCCCGCCGTGCGCCGCGATGATCTCCCGGGTGATCGGCAGGCCCAGGCCGCTCCCGCCGTCGGCGCGTGCCCGGCTGTCATCGAGCCGGACGAAACGCTCGAAGATCCGCTCCCGCTCCGCCGCGGGGACGCCCGGCCCGTCGTCGGTGACGTCGAGACAACCCCACCCGTCGTCAGCCCAGACCCGCAGGACGACCTCCCGCCGCGCGTGGTGGGCGGCGTTGTCGGCGAGGTTGCGCAGCGCACGCCCGAGGTCGTGCGCGTCGCCGGTCACCCGTACCGGAGCGAGCTGGGTCCGCACCGTCAGGTCCGGCCGGCGGGCGGCGAGCCGCTCCCGCTCGGTGTAGGCCAGGTCGTCCAGGTCGACGTCCGCACGGCGCAGGGCGAGGCCATGCTCGTCGATCCGGGCGAGCAGCAGCAGATCGGAGATCAGTCGGCCCAGCCGTTGCGACTCCAGCCGCATCAGCCGGACCAGATCATCGTTGGCGGCCGGCAGCGGCGCCAGCGCCAGCCGGTCCAGGCCGGCCTGCAGGGTGGCCAGTGGGCTGCGCAGCTCGTGGCTGGCGTCGGCGACGAACCGCCGCTGGCCCGCCGCCGCCGTCTCCAAGCGGTCGAGCATGGAGTTCATCGTCTCCGCGAGGGCTGCCACCTCGTCGTACGCCACCGGCACCGGCACCCGGGCGTGCAGGTCACGGGCGGTGATGCCGGCGACACGGCGTCGGATCGCCTCCACCGCGTGCAACGACCGGCCGACGAACAGGAAGACCGCCCCGCCGACCACGAGCAGCATCGGCGGCAACCCGGCGACCAGGATCGCGGCGACCACCTCGGTGCTCTCGTTCACCGGCCGCAGGGACTGGGCCACCAGCACCGTCCGGGTACCCGCGCCCGTGTCCACACCCACGGCGACCACCCGGAAGGGGTCTTCGTCGGCGACCGGCAGTTGCCGCTGTTCCCGGAGCAGCTGACCGGCGCCGGGGCGCAGCGGGGACAGCGGCGCGGCGGCACCGAGCACCGCGGACGCCGCCTCCACCCGACCGGACGGCGCCAGGACCTGCACCAGGGTCTGCTCCCCCGGGCTGGGCTTCAGCGTCTGGGCGATGTCGTCCCGGTCGCCGCCGGCCACCGCCGTGGCCACCTCACCGGCGCGCTGCCTCGCGGCGGCGTCCACGTTGTTGACCAGATCGGCCCGGGCCAGGTGGATGAAGGCGGCCGCGCCGACCGCGAAGGCCACCGCCACCACCACCGCCGCGGCGAGCGCCGAGCGCAACCGCACGCCAAGCCGGCGGCGCACCCACCGGGCGGGGTCCCGGAACTGACGGAGCATGGCTGCCATGCCGGCGGCGTAGGTTCCCCGGGGTTGAGAAGTCCCTGACGCTGTCATCCGCCGTCGGCAGCCAGCCGGTAGCCCATCCCCCGCTCCGTCTGGATGGCGTTCCGGCCGAACGGTTGGTCGATCTTGCGGCGCAGGTACCCGACGTACACCTCGACGATGTTGGGGTCGCCGTCGAAGTTGGCGTCCCAGACGTTCTCGATGATCTGCGTCTTGGACACCACGTCGCCGCGGTGCCGCATCAGGAACTCCAGCAGCGCGAACTCCCGCGCGTGACCCGGACCAGCTGCCCGGCCCGGGTCACCTGCCGCCGCGCCGGGTCGACGGCCAGGTCGCCGGCGGTCAGTACCACCGGCCGGGCCGGCGCGCCCCGACGGACCAGCGCCCGCAGCCGGGCCACCAGCACCACGAACGAGAACGGCTTGATCAGGTAGTCATCGGCGCCGAGGTCGAAGGCGTCGGCCTGGTCGTACTCGCCCTCCTTGGCGGTCAACATCAGCACCGGTGTCCAGACCCCCCGGGACCGCATCTGCCGGCACACCTCGTAGCCGTTGAGACCGGGCAGCATGATGTCGAGCACCACCACGTCGTACGGGTTCTCGGTCGCCGCCCACAGCCCGTCCACCCCGGTGTGCTGCACATCGACGGCGAACCCCTCGTCGGCCAGACCGGCCCGGACCACCTCCGCCAGGGCGGACTCGTCCTCGACGACCAGCACTCGCAACCGTTCTTCCTTCCCGCTCATGGACACCCACCCCCCTGCCGGGTCGGCGTCCCCTCCGATCATCGCGCGGAGGGGACCCGAGACTCCGATCCGCCGGACGCCGACCACGCGCCGTCAGCGCAGCGGTGCAGGGCTCGTCTCGTGCGACGGCACGGCCCGCTGCGGCGCGTCCCGCTTCGTCACGCTCAGGTAGACGATCAGCCCGAGGATCGTCGCCAGGAACAGGGCGCTCGTCACGACCGTACCCAGACCGAGGCCCCCGTCGTCGCGGGCCTGGGACAGGTAGTCGCCCAACGAGGCGCCAAGCGGACGGGTCAGCACATAGGCGATCCAGAAGGCAAGGACCGCGTTCAACCAGGAACGGGAGTACGCCGCCGCGACCAGGGCGATCAGGCCAGCGAAGATGAGCGCGGACTTCCAGTAGCCCAGATCCAGGCCCTCCGCCAGCAGGTCTCCGGCGGCGGTGCCCAGGGCGAAGGTGAACAGGATCGCCGACCAGTAGAACGCCTCGCGCCGCGAGGTGACGATCGTGTGGATCGACAGGGTGCGCTCGCTGCGGTACCAGGCCGCGAACGTCGCCGCCAGCACCACGGCGAAGACGACCGTGGTGACCTTCAGCGGCACACCGAGGTTGTCGACCAGGTTGTCGGTGATCAGCGTGCCGACGATGCTGATCAGGACGACCGCCAGCCAGTAGACCCACGGCACGTACCGGTCGGTTCTGAACTGGAGGACGAGGACGGCGGCCAACAGGACGACCATGGCGACAGTCGTACCGGTCAGGCCGAGGTTGAGGTTGACGTTGAGGAAGTCCGCCGCCGTCTCACCGACCGTGGTCGCCAGGATCTTGATGATCCAGAAGTAGATGGTGACCTCTGGCACCTTGTTCAACATCTGTCGAACCTGCGGCACGGAGGCGTACGTATTGTCGATCTTCATGCCGGGAGGCTCGCACGGCGATCCTGAAGAGAAGCTGAACCGCCACCACTGCGACGAAAGGGAACGCCGGTGAGGATGGCACCAGCACGGTCACCATCGCGATGAGCAGCCCCGCGACGGCTGCGCCGGGCAGACCGAGGAACAGGAAGAGGATGTCGGCCTAGCGGGCGTCGGAGCGGGCCGAGGACAGCGTTGCGCCGAGGGTGTCGCCGACGAGTCCGCCGCCGGGCAGGCCGAGGACCCGGGCCGGCCGTGGTCTGGGTGCTGCCGTCGATCGTGGCGGTCAGAGCGGTGCTGGTGGCGTATCCGACGGGCAGGGCGGGTCGGGGCGTACGGCCGCTTCGACGGCCATGGTGTCGGCGCCCTGTTGGGCCTCCACCTGCCAGTCGACCGCCACCCGGTCGATCGAGCGTCGGGTCATGGTGGCCTTGGCCGTCGACAGGAACGCGCCCAGCGATGCCAGCAGCGCGACGGCGGTGTCGATTCTGAGGGGCGGCTGAAGAGCTCCGTCTCTGGCGATCGGGGCGATGGTGAACAGCGGACCGGCTTCTTCATCAGCTGGCTCTCAGGTGGGGTGCCTGATCATGTTGTTGACACCGCGTCGACGGTTTCCGCTCAGCCCCCGCGCGAGGCCCCATACTGGCCCTGCGGATCGGCCAGCGACGACCCGAGGCGCTCTGGAGCAGGCGGAAGGTGACGGAGTGGGCGTGCGGTTCAGTGTGGTCATCCCCTGCTTCAACGAAGCCGACTATGTCGCTGCGACGATCGCATCGCTACAAGCCCAACGCGTCGAGGGCGGCTGCGAGATCATCGTGGTGGACAACAACTGCACCGATGCCACAGTCCCGATAGCCGAGAACCTCGGGGCGACAGTGGTGACGGAGCACGAGCGCGGCGTCTGCTCGGCCCGGCAGCGGGGTGCCCAGGCCAGTCGCGGCGACATCATCGTCTCGGCCGATGCCGACACCAGCTACGACCCGGACTGGCTGGACAAGATCCACCGAAGGTTCGCCGCGGACGATCGGGTCGTGGCGGTGGTGGGCCCCTGCCGGTACCGCGACGGTCCACGCTGGGGACGCCTGTACGCCCGGCTACTGTTCGGGCTCGTCGGCGTGGCCTACCGGCTGACCGGACGGGTTTTCTACGTGACCGCGACGAACATCGCGATGCGCCGGGACCACTTCCCCGGCTACGACACGACCCTGACGCAGGGCGGCGACGAGCTGGACCTGCTGCGCAAGCTACGCCGTCAGGGCCGCGTCGTGTACGACGCGGGCAATCCCAGCCACAGCTCCGGCCGGCGGCTGACCCGTGGCCTCCTGTACAACCTGTTCGTCACGCTGCTGGTGCATTACCTGCTGGCGTACCTGTTGAACCGGCTCTTCGGCCGCCGGGTCCTCGGCTCGGCACCCGCCTTTCGCACCAGCCGCCGTGCCGCAGCGCGCCAGTGGCAGATCGCGGGCGGCATCCTGGCCGCGGCGCTGCTGGTGATTTCCTTCCTGCCCCCGGCCGGACGGGTGGTCCAGACGTACCACTCGATCCTGCGGCATGTCTCGGTCACCGCCGACCCGGACGGTCGCCCGTGATGTGGCTCGCCGCCGGCGTGCTGCTCGTCGCGCTCCTCGTCGTCGGCTACGGGATGTTCCTCTCCCCCTACGGCCAACTGTTCGGCCGGTACCCCTACCGCGGCCGGTCCACGGAGCTGCTTGTCGCGCTGACCTTCGACGACGGCCCCAACGAGCCGTACACATCCCACATCCTCGACTACCTCGACCGCCGCCACATCCGTGCCACCTTCTTCCAGGTCGGCAGTTGTGTGGAACGGTTCCCCGCCACGACCAGGCGGATGGCGGCCAGCGGCCACGTCGTCGGCAACCACTCACTGACCCACCGCTTCAGCAGCTACCTCAGGGTGGGCCGCTACGAATTCGAGGTCCACCGGACCCAGGACATCCTTGCCCGGCACGTCGGTCACCGGCCCGCCCTGGCCCGGTCCCCCTGGCTGTGGCGGCATCCGCCGCTGCTGCGGATGCTGCGAGCGGCAGCTCTGCAGCCGGTGTCCGGCGTGTTCTGTCACGCTCTCGAGGTGCTGCAGATCGACGCCGCCGCGATCGCCCGCGCCGCGATCGCGAAGACAAGACCTGGCACTATCCTGATCTTCCATGACGGATTCGATGCCCGGGGCGGTGACCGCGGCCAGACCGTCGAAGCGGTCAAGCTGACCGTCGAGGCCCTACTGGCCAGAGGCTTCCGCTTCGTCACCGTCGACGAACTCCTCGGCGTGCCCGCCTACCAGCCCGACGGCAGCGACGGAGCCAGTCCGCGGTTCCAACCCTGAGCCGTCGGGACCGAGCCGCCGAGCGCGGTCAC
>JAEVHO010000100.1 GCA_016802835.1 Micromonospora sp. ATA32
CGGGTCTGGCACCGTCCTTCCGGCCGCGGCTCCGCGTCCGCCTCCCGCGCCGACGGCTCTCCCATCTCATCCGCCGTCACGCCGGTCTCGTCGACGCACCGCGACGCGAGGCCTCGGCCGGGCCACCCCGCGCCGGAGTTGGCATGATCCGCGTCCCTGCTGGTCGACGACCAGCACCTCATCCGCGCGGGCCGTCCACCGGGGTGTCCGCGCGGCCCAGGCCGGGGATCGGCCGCAGGAAGAGCTGCTGGTACGCCGCCGCGGTGCCCCCGCCGAGCGCCCCGCCGACCAGGCTGGGGTCGCCCTTCTCCAGCTCGGCAGGACCGGCGACGTGCCGGCCCAGGATCAGGCTCCGGAAGCCGGGGGCGGCCTCCTCCAGCACCTCCTCCATCCGGTCGGCGTGCGTGGCGATGTCCTCCGCCCGCCACTGACGCCGGAACGGCAGGTGGGTGTACGACCAGAGCGACTCGGTGCCGGGCGGCGAGTGGCTGGGGTCGGCCACCGACATCTGCCCGACCAGCAGGAACGGGTCTGCCGGGATCTCCTTGCGGGTCAGCGCGGCGGCGTAGCTGGTCAGCCCGTCCAGGTCGGCGCCGAGGTGCACGGTGCCGGCGGTGGCCACCGACCGGTTGGTCCACGGCACCGGCGCGGAGAGCGCCCAGTCGACCTTGAGGGTGGAGCCGTCCCAGCGGAAGTGCGCCAGGTCCTCGACCAGCCGGGGCGGCAGCTGCGCCGCGCCGACCAGGTCCAGGTAGAGCGCCCGGCGCCGGCACGTCGGCCAGTACCGCCCGCCGGGCCCGCCACTGGGCGCCGCCGACGGTACGGACCCCCCATCGCGCGGCCCCGGGCGGTGAGCACCCGGTCCACCCGGGCGCCGTAGCTGATCGGCCGCCCCCGTTCGATGAGCCGGGCCACCAGCGCGTCGGTGATCTTCTGGGCGCCACCCACCGGCACCGGCAGCCGACCTGCTGGCCGAGCATGGCCAGCAGCCAGCCGTACACCCCGGAGCCGGCCTCCTCGGGCGACAGGTCGGTGTGCAGGGCGCAGCCGGCCAGCAGCGTCGGCCCGCCCGCGCCGTCGAAGAGTTCGTCGCCGAGCTTGCGGACCGGGACGACGAGCCGGCGGGCCAACCGCAGCGCGCCGCCGGTACGCAGCAGGCGCAGCAGGCTCAGGCCGTCCCGGACCGGCGGGGAACGGCCTGGTGATGGCGCCCAGCATCGGCTCCGCCACCGCCAGCCAGTCGGCGTACGCGTTCAGCCAGCGCTGCCCGTCGCCGGGCGCGAACGCCTCCAGCGAAGCCGCGGTGGTGTCCGGGTCCCGGTTGACCACCGCGCCCGGCCGTCGGGCAGCAGGTGGGCCAGCACGTCCGGGGAGTGCCGCCAGGCCAGCCCGTACCGGTCCAGGTCGAGCCCGCGCAGCACGGGCGAGGCGTAGCCCAGCGGGTAGAACGAGCTGTAGAGGTCGCTCAGGTAGCCGGGGACGGTCACCTCGGCGGAGCGGACCGCCCCGCCGGGCGCGCCGGTCGCCTCCAGCACCAGGACGTCCCAACCCGCGTCAGCCAGCAGGTTGGCGGCCACCAGGCCGTTGTGGCCGGCGCCGACGACGACCGCGTCCGCGGTCTCCGCGCCGGGCATCATCCGATCCGGCTACCCGGCCGGCAACCGGGCGAAACGCGTTTGCCTTGCCGGGACCCGGGCATCCACCGCCGCATGTACAGGGTTGAACAGCTCATCGGTGGAGTATGGGGCGCGGGCGGCGCGGGGGGCGAGCTCGTCGTATCCGATCCGGCGGACGGTTCCCCGGTCAGCACCGTGCCGGTGGCGACGGCGGACGAGGTGGCCAAGGCGGTCGGGGCGGCGCGCGGCGCGGCCACCGGATGGGCGATGACCGCGCCGGCGGAACGGGCGGCGGCGTTGCACCGCGCGGCGGACGCGCTGGAGGCGGCGGCCGACGAGCTGGCGGCCGCGACGACGGCCGAGATGGGCAAGCCGCTCGGCGACGCCCTGGGCGGCGTTCAGGCCGGGATCGGCACCCTGCGCCAGTACGCCGAGCTGGGGCCGGTCCGAGGCGGCCGGACGCTGCACGGCGGGTGCCACGCGATCGACTTCATGGCGCCGGAGGCGCGCGGCGTGGTCGCCGCGATCACGCCGTGGAACGACCCGGTGGCGGTCTCCTGCGGGCTGCTCGGCGCTGCCCTGGTCACCGGGGAACGTGGTGCTCTACAAGCCCAGCGAGCGGACCCCGGCCACGGGCTGGCTGCTGGCGAAGGCGCTGGACGGGCGCGCTGCCGACCGGGGTGCTGTCGGCTGCTCACCGGTGGCGCGGAGGTCGGCGCGGCGCTGGCCGCGCAGCAGGTGGACGTGGTGGCCCACGTCGGTTCCACCGCGACCGGCCGGGCGATCGCCGCGGCGTGCGCCCGGACCGGGGCGAAGGCGCTGCTCGAGAACGGCGGCAGCGACCCGCTGGTGGTGGACGCCGACGTCGACCCGGTCTGGGCCGCCGGCCAGGCCGCCACGGGGGCCTTCGCGAACGCGGGGCAGATCTGCGTGGCGGTGGAGCGGATCTACGTGCACCGCGACGTGGCGGAGGACTTCGTGAGCGCCCTGGTCGACCGCGCGCAGGCACTGGGGATGGGACCGGGCCGGGACCCGGGCACCGAGCTGGGGCCGCTGGTGGACCGGCGGCACCGCGACCACGTGCACGGTCAGGTGACGGCGGCCGTCGCGGAGGGGGCGCGGCTGCGTACCGGCGGCACGCTGCCGGACGGGCCGGGCGCGTTCTACCCGGCGACGGTGGTCAGCGACTGCACCCACCAGATGGTGCTGGTCCGCGAGGAGACGTTCGGTCCGGTCGCTCCTGTCGTGGTGGTCGACTCGTTCAGCGAGGCGCTGCGCTGCGCGGCGGACTCGCCGTACGGGCTGGCCGCCACGGTGCTCACCGGGTCGATGAGCCACGCCCAGCGGGCCTGGCGGGAGCTGCCGGTCGGTACCGTGAAGGTCAACGCGGTCTTCGGCGGGGCGCCGGGCGGGGCCGCGCAGCCACGCCGGGGCAGCGGCCAGGGCTTCGGGTACGGCCCCGAGCTGCTCGACGAGTTCTCCACCCTCAAGGCGGTCCACCTCGAAGCCCCCGGCGGCGGCCACTGGTAACCAGTCCCCTGTCGATGATGGAGTTGTGGTGGGCGATCCGGCCCTCGACGCGGCCTTTGTCACCCACCACAACTCCATGATCCACGCAGCTGTGGCGGTCAGTCGCCGCGGGCCCTGCGGGTCTCCCGGTCGTTCGCCTTCTCGATCGCCTTGACCAGTTCCGGCTTGGTCATCCGGGACCGACCGGGAACGTCGAGCTTGCGGGCCACCTCCATCAGGTGGTCCTTGGTCGCGTTCGCGTCCACCCCACCGGCGGTCGGCGCCCGTCGGGCCGGGCCCCCACCGGCCGCCTGCTCGTCGCTGGGGCCCTTGCGCCCCTTGGGCTCCCAGTGGTCGCCCACCTTCTCGAACTCGTGCTTGACCGACGCGAAGGCGGTGCGGTGCGCCCGCTGCCCTTCGCCGTAGGTCTCCACGGCCGAATCATGCGTCTTCTCCCACGTCCGCTGGGCCTTGTCCGGGGAACGCCGCAGCGTGCTGGGCAGTACCTCGCGCCCGGGCATCTCGTCCTCCTCCGCGTTGACGGGTTCTGCGTGTAACGGTTCCCCCACGCCCTAGCGGCAAACGGGAGGCGCCGGGTTTGTCGATTTCCGGCACCGGGTACCGGCGGGCCAGGCGAGCGCCGGAGGTCGGTCCGGCCGCCGGGGCACAGGGGGGCGGTCATGGCAGCGACGACGGAGCCTGCGGTGGTGAGCGGGCGGCAGGGGTCGCGGTTCCCGCGCCGGGTGCGCCAGCTCAACTGGTCGACCTGGCGGGGGGTGCTGGTCCGCAGCGTGCAGAACTTCCTCAAGGACAACTGCGCGGACTGGGCGGCGGCGCTGACCTACTACGGCGTGCTGGCCCTCTTCCCGTCCGCCATCGTGGTGGTCGCCCTGGTCGGTCTGGTCTCCGACGGCGAGCGGACCGTGGACACCGTCATCGACCTCGCCAAACAGGTCGGGGCGGGCTCGGTGGTGGGCGACGAAGCCTTTGTCCGCGTGGTCCGCGACGTGGTCGACCAGCAGAGTTCGGCCAAGGTGCTGCTGAGCTTCGGTCTGCTCGGCGCGCTCTGGCCCGCCTCCGGCTTCATCGGGGCGTTCACCCGGGCATCGAACGCGATCTACGGGGTGCGGGAGGGCCGGCCGTTCTACCGGCTGCGCCCGTTGCAGATCGGGATGGCCGCGCTCACGCTGATCCTGCTCGCGGTGGTGGCCGTTGGCCTGATCATCAGCGGCCCGGTCACCGACGCGGTCGGCGACCTGCTGCACGTCGGCAGCGTGGCCCGCACGGTGTGGAGCGTCAGCAAGTGGCCGGTGCTCGGCCTGATCATGATGGCGCTGCTGTCGCTGCTGTTCTGGATCGCGCCGAACGTCCAGCAGCCCCGGTTCCGCTGGCTCACCCCCGGCGGGGCGGTCGCCCTGCTCTCCTGGGTGGTGGTCTCGTTCGGGTTCGGCCTCTACGTCGCCAACTTCGGCTCGTACGGCGCCACCTACGGCAGCCTGGGCGCGGTCATCGCCTTCCTGGTCTGGCTCTACCTGTCCAACTCGGCGCTGATGCTCGGCGTCCAGATCAACGCCGAGCTGCAGCGCGGCCGGGTGCTGCAGTCCGGCGCCGAGGACCCGGGCGATCCGGTCCTGGCGCCGAAGGCGCGGCCGGTTCGTGACGGGCTGACCGGATTCCGGAGCGGGGCCCGGTTTACCGGCCACCCCGCCGGGTAGCGCAGAGGGCATGGAACGTGGCAGCAGCAAGCACGCGCCCAGGGTTGACGACAATATGAGCCAGGAGGTCAGCGGCCTGGTCCAGGGGCCGGGGACCGGTGGCTCCCGGGTCGAGGAGTCCCGCCAGCCCGAGCCGGCCGGCGAGGACCAGCCGGAGGCGACCACGGCGCCGGCCGGCGAACTGCGCAGCGGCGCCCCGAAGGGGATGAGTTCGCAGGACGTGGAGCAGCGCAGCCGGCTCGGCCGGTTCATCACCATGGCGGCGCTGCCCGGCGACAGGGAGGCATTGATCGCCAACGCGCGGGACAACAACGCGCCGGGCGACATCGTCGCCGCGCTCGAGCGGCTGCCCGAGGGCACCCGGTACCAGACGGTTTCCGAGGTGTGGGCGGCGCTCGGCCACAGGAACGAGACGACGCGCTGGTGACCGGATCGGCACACGATCCGGACGAGCACCGGCGGACGAAGGAGGATGCCTGATGAGTGGCGTTACCGAGCATGTGGACGTCTCCGTACCGGTACGGACGGCGTACGACCAGTGGACCCAGTTCGAGGAATTCCCCCACTTCATGGAGGGCGTCGAGGAGGTCCGGCAGGTCTCCGACACGATGACCCACTGGACGGTCGAGATCGCCGGGGTCAAGCGTGAGTTCGACGCCGAGATCACCGAGCAGTTGCCCGACGAGCGGGTCGCCTGGCGATCCACCGGCGGCACCCAGCAGGCCGGTGTGGTGACGTTCCATCGCCTCGACGAGGGCAACACCCGGGTCACCCTGCAGCTCGAGTTCGAGCCGCACGGCGTGGTCGAGCAGGCCGGCGACAAGCTCGGCGTGGTCGACCGGCGGGCCAAGGGCGACCTGGGCCGGTTCAAGCAGTTCATCGAGCGGCGCGGTCAGGAGACCGGCGCGTGGCGCGGCAAGGTCGACCGGCCCACGCCCTGACCCCCACCCCCGGACACAGACTCCGATGGCCGCCGGCAACCCGGCGGCCATCGCCGTGTCCGGGCCTGGCCGCGCTGGCTCCGCCGGTCAGCACGGCGGCCGTCCGCTGCGCATGTCCGGTCCGTCCCGTCTTGACCGGTGCGGGCGGGGCGCGCCGCGTCACCGCCGTTTGCGATCACCGGCCCCGGGTACCGCGATGCCATGACCGACAACGACAGCACGGTGTGGCGGGACGATGAGAAGATCCCGCTGCGGGAGTTGGACCGGGCGATCGCCCGGTCGACGCTGGACGGGCAGACCGACGACGCCACCGGCAACGACGCCGGCGAGGAGGCCGCGTTCGGGCACGGGCCCGAGGCGGTGGACCGGGGCGGGGCGTCGGCCGACGAGCGGCGCGAGATGACCGACGAGGAGCGGACATACCGCCCATCCACGACCGGACGGACCGGCCCCGACGCCATGTGAGCGTGGCTCAGCCGGGCATCGGGGCGGCCCGGCGGGTCCAGAACGCGTGCAGGGCGACCAGGGCGATCGAGAGCACCACCAGCGCCGGCCCGAGCGCCTCCACCGAGGTGTGCCCCAGGAGCACCCCGATCCCGCCCGGGACCAACGCGCCGCCGAGGCCGGCGGCGCCGATCTGCAGGCCGATGGTCCGGTCCGCGTGCGCCCCGCCGACCCGGTCCAGGGTGGTCAGGGTCAGCAGCGGAAAGACCGGGGCCGCCGCGAAGCCGACCACCAGCAACCCGGCCACCGCGACCCAGGCCGGCGCGGGCAGGGCGATCAGCCCCGCCCCGACGGCCATCCCGACCAGACTTGCCCGCAGCACCCGGCCGGTGCCCAGCCGCTCGGCCACCACCCCCTGGACCACCCGGCCCAGGAAGAGGCTCCCCCAGTAGCCGGAGACGCAGATCCCCGCCGTCGCGGCGGCCAGCCCCCCGACCGTCGGTGAGCAGCCAGGAACGCCCAGAGCCCGGCGGCGACCTCAATCGCCCACGTAGAGGGCGAAGGCACCCGCGCCGAGCCAGACCGCCGGCAGCCGCAGCGTCTCGCGTACCCGGACCGCCGGGCGGCCGACGTGGGCACCGGAACGGGCCCGACGGCGCCGGCCCGTCGGCGACGGACGCGTCCCGCCGGTCGGTCCCGCCGTCGGCCGGCCCGCATCCCGGGGCCAATTCGGCGCCGGCCGGAGTCCGCTCCCGGCGCCAGGCGCGCACGGTGAGGGCGAAGGCGGTGGCGAGCGCGAGCTGCGCGGTGGCGACGATGCCGTACCCCCAACGCCAGGCCAGCCCGGCGCTGAGCGCAGCCGTCATGATCAGGGGACCGATCGCCACTCCGAGGCCGAAGAAGGCGTGCATCCAGTTCATGTGCCGGGGGCCGAAGGCGCCCGCCGCGTACGCGTTGAGGCCCGAGTCGATCGCCCCCGAGCCGAGCCCGAGCAGCAGCGCGCAGCCCACCATCAGGGTGAGCCCCGGGGCCGCCGCGTACCCGGTCAGCGCCAGGCTGGCCAGCAGGGTGCTGCCGGCCAGCAGCCAGCCGACGCCGAGCCGGGCGAGGGTGAACCCGGCCAGCACGCTGGAGATCAGGTAGCCGGTGGTGCCCACGGTGAGCAGCAGGCCGACCGCCTCGGTCGGTACGCCGAAGTCCGCCCGGATCGACGGCCAGCCGACCCCGATCAGCCCGTCCGGCAGGCCGAGGCTGACGAAGGCGAGGTAGGCCAGCAGGAGCAGGGACGCCCGGGGTGGGGCGGCGGCGGCGGACACGGCTGCCCATCCTGCCGCATCGGGCGAGAACAGCCGGCGGCGGCACCAGACTCCCCCGAAACGACAAAAGGTGACGTCCAGATGGCCGGGAAAGCGGACAGGTCATCCATAATCGGCCGATCGAGTGCCGGGGATCCGGGCCGGTCGCGTAAGACTTTCGGCATGCAACAGGGCTTCGGCATTCTCACCCCTCGTCAGCGCCGCCTGGCTTGGCTCGGCTTCCTGCTCGCCGCTCTCCAGGCGCCGGTCTCCGCGCGGCTGGTCGCCGACGACTCGTGGCTGTTCAGCCTCTGCGTCGCGCTCATGGTGGCGACCGTGATCATCGCGGACGACGCGGCGCGCCGCGCCGGCGAACGCCCGCTCGACCGACTAGCGGTCACCGCCCGGCCGGGCCTCGTGCCCCGGCCGGCCCCGGGTACGCCGCCGCTCCTTCATCTCCGCCTCGTACAGGTGGCGGCGACCGCCGGCCAGTTCCTCGCGGGCCCGCCGGTCCAGTTCCCTGAACAGGGCGTAGTACCCGTCGTCGAAGTCCTCGACGATCTGGAACGTCCACCGGCCGGCGATCACGTTGCGGCCGAGCAGGTCGGTGCCGATCCGGTCGGCGATCCCGTCGTGCCCGGCGGCCCGGAACTGCTCGATCGCGTCGTCGAGCATCAGGTCGGCGTGGCCGATCAACTGGTGCAGGGAGTAGAGGTGGCCACGGGCCCGCTCGACGGTCTCCAGTGCCTCGCTGAGCTTGCCCAGCGCGGCCACCGTCGTGTCGTCCACCCCGTCCGGACGGCGGTGCTGCTCGTCCGGGCCGTCCCGGTGCTCCGCCATCCGTTCCTCCGCGGTGTCGGGTTGCGCCCGTCGCTCGGCGCGATTTCCCTTATGCCCAGCCGAGGCCGGGTCAATCCCCCCGGCCAAGTGCCCGCCACCTGCGCGGACGACCCGCAACCGGCCGAGCGGCCGAGGGCGGTCCGGTTACCGGTTGGTTAACCTTGTTCTTCATGCGTGTGCCGTACAACCCGGGCGCCACCCGTTCCGCAGTGGGCTCCGCGCGGGCCACCCTCGCCGGGCTCGCCACGTCCGTCGGCAGTGCCGGCCTCGCCGCCGCCGCGGCCCCGTCCCGGCCTGCTCGCCATGGTCGACCAGCACGCCGCGGCGGTCCGGGGACAGCCTCGACGGCGACCGGTGCCCCGCTGACGGCGGCGGCGCTCGCCGGCTACGCGGAGGGCGTCCGCGCGGCGGCGCTGGAACACGGCTGGCAGCCCTCGGCCGGGCCGGCGGACTGGACCGAGCCGGACTGGCTGCTCACCCGCCTGCTGGCGGTCTGCGCGCTGGCCCGCTCCCTGCACCGGCGCGCCGATCCACGATCCGACCCGCGCTGACTTCCGCCGGGCCGGCCGACCGCGAGCGCGGATGGTGCGTCCTCCACGCGGACGGACGCCGGGAGGGCGCCCACGCGGCGCGCGGACACCCTCCTGGTCAGGCCGGATTCAGCTGCCCGGGCGCGGGAACTGCTGGGTCTCGTCGCCCGGCGCGGAGCCGGACTGGCGGGTACCCTGCCCGCCCCGACCGCCCGGACATCGACGCCGACTCATCCACCCGCGGCATCGCCTGCGTACGCTCGCCGCCGGTCCGGTCGGCCATCTCCCGCCCGTAGTCGCCCCGACCGGCCGCCTGGGCCCGTCGCTGCTCCTGGATCGCCCGCGACTCCTCCGCCGCGCGGTCCAGCCAGGTGTCCCACCGTTTCTGCATCGGCTTCACCAGACCACCGCCGACACCGACGATCAGGATGCCGGCCACGGTGGCGAGGACGGCGATCAGGATCGGCGTGGTGACCGTGGTGGCGATGCCGACCTGGTTGAGCGCGGCGATCACGCCGAGCGCCAGGATGAAGATGGCCACCAGATCGGCCAGCACCTTGCCGTACGACAGGCCGCCCAGCGCGCCGGTGACCAGGTCACGGACGGCGTTGGCGATCGCGGCCGCCACCACCACGATGATGATCGCCACGAAGGCCCGCGGCAGCCAGGCGACCACGCCCCGGATCAGGTCGCTGATCGCGTTCGGTCCCCAGACGCCGAAGGCGAACTGCAGGGTGAACAGCAGCACCGCGTAGTACGCCAACTTCGCCAGGATGTCGCTGGCGTCGTACTTCGTCCTCTCCAGGGCACGTTTGACGCCGCCGCGTTCGACCGCGCGGTCGAAACCCACCCGTTCCAGTGCCGCGTCCACGATCTTCAGGACGGCTCGGGCGATGAGCCAACCCACCACGAGGATCGCGATGAACGCGATTGCCCTCGGGATGAACAGCAGCACCGACCGCCACATGTCGTACAGCGCGGTACCGATATCGGCCTGCCCGGCCGCGAGGGTCTTCGGCATGATGTCCCTCCTGTCGCATGGTGTGCGCCGCCCGCATACCCTCTCGATCCGGTGGCACGCCGCGCGCCTCATCCTAATTTTTCCGACAAATCCCACGTCGGAGGTCCTGAACTGCCCGAAACGGGAGACCGCCGGCGGATCGTGGGACGCGTCCCGGCGGGTGCGGCGCATGATCCAGACGTCCGTCGAGCGCTCCGGCTAGGCTGCGGTCATGCCAGGCACGGTCGGGCGAGTGCCCACGCCATCAGCCCCCGTCGCGGGGGCACCCGGAGCCTCCGGCGCCGCAGCCGCCGTCCTCGGCCACCGGTGGGCGGACACCCCGCTCGGCCCGATCGAGGCCTGGGACCCGGCGATACGCGCCGTGGTCGACCTGATCCTCGCCTCGCCGGTGCCGATGGCCCTGCTCTACGGCGACGGTTTCGTGCTGCTCTACAACGACGGGTACGCCGAGCTGATCGGCGCCCGGCACCCGCAGGCGATCGGCCAGCCGGCGGTCGAGGTGTTCCCGGAGGCGTGGCACGTCGCCGGCTCCGCGGACGCCATCGAACGCGCCTACCACCACGGGGAGTCCTTCCTCGAGAAGGAGTCGGTCCTCCCGATCGACCGGCACCGGGCCGGGGCTGTCGAGGCGCCGTTCTTCACCCGAGGCCACTCCCCCGTCCGGGACAGCACCGGACACATCGTCGCCGTGCTGACCGTGGCGGCCCAGACCACCCAGGCGACACAGCAGCTGCAGAGCCTCAGCGACTTCGCCGCCGCGCTCGCCGGCACCCTCACCCTGGACGACGTGGCCAGGGTCGCCCTGCGGTACGCGATCAACTCGTTCGACGCCGACCGGGTGTCGTTCGTGATCGACGAGGGCGGCGCCTGGCGGACGGTCCGGCGGATCCGCGGTGAGCTGCTCGACGAGGCGGACGAGCGGCTGCCTCCGCTGTGGCGTCGTACCCCGGGCGACTCACCGACCCCGGTGGTGGTCACCGCGCGCAGCGGCGTGCCGTTCTTCGCCGTCGACGGTCAGCCGCTGCTCCAGACCGCGGTCGACCGGCACGACCAGAAGATCCGGGCGCTGGCCGCGCTGCCGCTGCGGTCCTCGGTGATCCGCGGCGCGCTCGCCGTCGGCTACCAGAGCGCGCACTCCTGGTCGCCGCGGAGCGGGCGCTGCTGGCCGCCGCGGCCGAGCTGGTCGGTCAGGCGGCCGAGCGGGCCCGCCGGTTCGAGACCCAGCACGGCACCGCCCAGCTGCTGCAACGCAGCATGTTGCCGGAACAGCTGCCCAACCTGCCCCGGTTGCGCATCGCCGCCCGGTACGACCCGGGCGTGGACGGCAACGCCGCCGGCGCGACTTCTACGACGCGTTCCTGCTGCCCACCGGCGACCTCGGCGTCGTGCTCGGCGACGTCGCCGGCCACGACGTCCAGGCCGCGGCCCGGATGGGGCAGGTCCGCGCCGCGTTGCGCGCGCTGGCGCTGAGCGACCAGCGGCCCGACGCCGTACTCACCGGGCTGGATCGCCTGGTCAGCAGCCTGGACGCCGAGGCGGGCACACACGAGCTCTTCGTGACCGTGGTCTTCGGGGTGGTCGAGGTCGACCGGGACCGGATCACCCTGGCCAGCGCCGGGCACCCGGCGCCGCTGGTCCGCCGGGGCACCCCGGACGGCGGGGCGGTCGCGGACTACCTCGACCTGCCGGCCGCCGCCCCCGCTGGGCCTGGGCTGCCAGCCGCGGACCACCACGGTGCCGTTGCCCCCCGGGGGACACCCTGCTGCTGTTCAGCGACGGCGTATCGAGCGCCGCCGGCAGAGCCTCTCGGCCGGGTGGACGGGCTGGCCGAGGCCGTGGCCGGCGCGGCCAGCGGCGACCCGCGGGCGCTGTGCGCCGGTCGCCACGCCGCCGTCCCCGGCGCGACCGAGGACGAGCGCGGTCCTGGCCGTGGAGCACGCGCTCAAGCCGAGCCGCTCGGCGAGCATGGAGGTCCCGGCCGAGCCCACCGCGCCGAGCCGGGTCCGGCACTGGATGACCGAGCAGCTCACGGCCTGGCGGGTGCCCGAGGCGGTGGTCGGCGCGGCCGTGCTCTGCACCAGCGAGCTGACCACCAACGCGCTGCTGCACGCGGGCACCGCCGCCCGGGTGGCGATCGACCTGAGCCCGGAACGACTGCTGGTCTCGGTGGCCGACTCCGGCACCCGGGGCACGGTGACCCGGGCCCAGACCGACACGTTGAGCAGCCGGGGCCTGGCCTCGGGCTGATCGAGCAGCTCAGCGACGCCTGGGGCACCGACCCGACCGTCCGCGGGTCGACGGTCTGGTTCGAGATCCTCATCCCGTCCGGGTGAGCCGTGCGTCAGCCCGGCCGGACCGGGTAGGAGGACAACCATGCCTGACGAGAACCCGCCCGGTGTCCTCTTCGACGTCGACGGCACCCTGGTCGACACCACCTATCTGCACACGGTGAGCTGGTGGGAGGCGCTGCGCCAGGCCGACCACCGGGTGCCGATGGCACTGATCCACCGGTCCATCGGGATGGGCTCGGACAAGCTGCTCGACCACCTGCTCGGCCCGGAGCGCGACCGGAACGCCGACGGCAGGCTCCGCGACGCGCACGACAGCCTCTTCGCCGAGTACTGGGAGCGACTGTCCCCGCTACCCCGGGCCGCGGACCTGCTGCGCGCCTGCGCGGCCCGTGGGCTGCGGGTGGTGCTCGCCACCTCGGCCGCCGAGCACGAGGTCAGGGCGCTGCGCGCGGCGCTGGACGCGGACGAGGTGATCGACACCGTGACCTCCTCGGCGGACGCCCGGGAGAGCAAGCCGGCGCCGGACATCCTGGTCGCCGCCCTGCAGCAGTCCGGCCTCGACGCCGCCCGGGTGGTCTTCGTCGGTGACTCGGTCTGGGACGTCGCCGCCGCCGACAAGCTGGACATCCCGTGCGTCGGGCTGGCCTGCGGCGGCACCAGCCGTGCCGAGTTGGCGGACGCCGGAGCGGTGGCCGTCTACGAGGATCCGGCCGATCTGCTCGACAGCCTGGCCGACTCCGCCATCGCGGCGCTGAGGAGACCCTCAACCGGGCACCGCTGAGGTGACCGTCACCCGGACAACACGGACACCCAGGCATACGCACCAGACGGACGGGGCACAGGTCATTACCCGTCCCCACCGTGGGCGAGGGCGAGGGTGGTGCTGTGGAGCCGGTAGACGTCGCGTTCGCGCTGGTCGGGGTGGGCGCTCTGCTGGCCGGGATCCTGCCCCGGGTGCTGGAGCGGCGGCCGCTGTCCATGCCGATAGCCTTCCTCGGGCTCGGCATGCTGGTGTTCCTGCTCCCCATCGGGCTGCCCACGCCGGACCCGCTGGCGTACCCGACGGTCACCACCCACCTGACCGAGATCGGCGTGATCGTCGCGCTGATGGGCGCCGGCCTGAAGATCGACCGTCCGCTCAGCTGGTCCCGCTGGTCGTCCACCTGGCGCCTGCTGGCCATCGCCATGCCCCTGTGCATCGCGGCGGTGGCGGTGCTCGGCTGGTGGTGGGCCGGCCTGGTGCCGGCCGCCGCGCTGCTGTTGGGCGCCGCCCTCGCCCCCACCGACCCGGTGCTCGCCTCCGATGTCCAGGTGGGCGAGCCAACGGACGTGGAGGACTCGGAGGACGAGGTCCGCTTCGCGCTCACCTCCGAGGCCGGTCTCAACGACGGGCTGGCCTTCCCGTTCGTCTACGCGGCCATTGCCATCGCCACCACCAGCCTCGCCCCGGCCGACTGGATGGCCCACTGGTTCACCGTGGACGTGCTCTACAAGGTCGCCATCGGGGTCGGCGGGGGCCTGCTCATCGGCTGGCTGCTCGGCACGCTCTTCTTCCGCGCCCCCAGCGAGCTGCGGCTGGCCCGGCACGCCGAGGGATTCCTCGCGCTGGCGGCCACCTTCCTGGCGTACGGGCTGGTCGAGGTGGTCGGCGGCTACGGCTTCCTGGCCGTCTTCGTCGCCGCGCGGGCGATCCGGGCGGCCGAACGCACCCACGAGTTCCACTCCGTGCTGCACGACTTCGCCGAGCAGATCGAGCGGCTGCTCACCGTGCTGCTGCTCCTGCTCTTCGGTGGCGCGGTGATCGGCGGACTGCTGGCCCCGCTGACCTGGTCGGCGGCGGCGGTCGGCCTGGCGCTGGTCTTCGTGCTCCGCCCGCTGATCGGGTGGCTGTCGCTGCGCGGCGCGCCGGGTCGACGGCCGAGCACTGGGTCATCTCGCTGTTCGGCATCCGCGGCGTCGGCTCGTTCTACTACCTGGCCTACGCCACCACGAAGACCGACTTCCCGCAGGCGGAGCTGATCTGGGCCACCGTCGGGCTGGTGGTGATCGTCTCGGTGGTGGTGCACGGCGTCGCCGCCACCCCGGTGATGCAGCTGCTGGACCGGGCGGGCGAACGCACCTCGGACCCGGCCGAGCGGCCGGGCGAGCGCGAACCCACGCCGCTGGGCGCCGGCGGCTGACCGGGCCGGCCAGCGGGATCAGGCGACGCTCGACCAGCACGATCAATCGAACCGCTTGCTGGCCTCCGGCCGCCCGGCACCCGGCCCCGCTCGCGCAGCTCGACCGGAATCCCCGCTCTGGTCAGCTCGCCGGCGCACGCCACCCCGGCGATCCCCGCTCCGACCACGACCACACCGGCCCGGTCCGCATCCATCCGAGTCGGTGAGTCAGCGCGGCGGCAGGCGGTGCAGCTCGACCTCGTCGAGCCGCCCCGCCGCCACCCGCGCCGTGAGATAGGTGGCGTACGGCTGCCGCCGGCGGTCGGTCGGCGAGCCGGGGTTGAGCAGGCGCAGGCCGCCAGGGGCG
>JAEVHO010000101.1 GCA_016802835.1 Micromonospora sp. ATA32
GCGCGGTGGATCGGGCGCGATGAGCCGCGGGTCGGGCGCGACGGACGGCGGATCGGCGCGAGCCGGTGGTCGCCGGCCGTCACCCCGTGCGAGACCTGCGACGCGGGGTCTTCCAGCAATCGCCGCAGCCGTCGCCGTACGACCGTCTCATCGTCCTCTGCCACGTCGGGGAGGCTAGGGCGGCCGCCGCGTCGCACGGGCCGCCGCAACCGTCACCTGTGGACGACGGAACCCGCTGTGGACAAGGCCCTGATCATGCGCCGCTGTGCTAGGCCGGGGCGGGCCGCCGGTGCACGACCACGCACGCCAGACCTGGTCCGGCGTGCGCGGCGACCACCGCGCCCGCCTCGGAGACGTACGTGTCGCGCAGCCGGTCGCCGAGCCGGTCGGTCAACGCCCCGATCAGCTGCTCGGCCCGCTGCGGCGCAGCGAGGTGGTGCACGCCGAGATCGACGTCGTCGTCGCCGGCCGCCTCGACCGCCAGGTCGACCAGGCGGGCCACGCCCCGGCTGCCGGTACGCACCTTGTCCTTGAGGACGATCGCCCCGTCCGGCATGTGCATGATCGGCTTCACCGAGAGGGCGGTGCCGAACAGCGCCTCGGCGGCGTTGATCCGACCACCGCGCCGAAGGAACTCCAGCGTGTCGACGTAGAAGTAGATGGTGGTCCGGTCGATCGCGTCCAGCGCGGCCTGGCGTACCCCGTCGAGGTCCTCGCCGCGGTCGGCGGCGGTCGCGGCGGCGAGCGCCGGAAAGCCGAGTCCCATGCCGGTGGACCGGCTGTCGACCACGGCGAGCCGCTCGTCGAACTCGGCGGCGGCGAGCCGGGCCGCCTCCACCGTCCCGGAGAGCTCGGCGGAGAGATGCACCGACACCACCCCGTCGGCGCCGGCGTCGAACAGCCGGCGGTACGTCTGCGCGAACTGTTCGGGTGACGGACGGGACGTGCTGACGGAGATCCGCCGGCCACCCAGCACCCGGGTGGCGTCGGCGGGGAAGGTCTCGACCCCCTCCAGCCCCTCCGCGCCATTGAGCACGACGGTCAGCGGCACCACGGTGAGCCGGTGGGCGTGCACCAGCTCGGGCGGGAGGTAGGCGGTGGAGTCGGTGACGACCGCGACGGGCATGCCCGGCACGCTAGCCGATGTCGACACCGCGTGCCGGGGCGTGCCCGGTCAGACCGGCTCGGTCAGCGCCGGCTGCGTGATCAGGCCGACATTGTGGGCCCGCAGGTGCCAACCCCGGGTGTCGTCGTGCCGCAGCTCGGTCCAGTGGCAGTTCTGCAGCGAGCCCAGGGTGCGCAGCACCGCGTGCTCCCAGCCGAGCAGGTGGCCGCAGCCCTGCCGGGCCCCGCCGCCGTGGGTGGTCAGCACGATGGTGCCGCCGGGTACGGCGTCGGCGGCGTCCTGGAACGCCGCGCCGACCCGCTTGCCGAGGTCATCGAGGGTCTCGATCTCGGCGCCCGGGTCCGGGTCGCCGGCCCGCCAGCGGGCGAACTCGTCGGGGAAGCGCTCGGCGGCCTCGGTGAGGTCCAACCCCTGCCACTGCCCGAAGTGCCGCTCACGCAGCCGGGGGTCGGTACGCACCGGCAGCCCGGTCAGCGCGGCCAGGGCGGCGGCGGTGTCCGCGGCGCGGCTGAGGTCGCTGGCCACGATGGCGTCCGGTCGCAGCCCGGCGAGCAGCGGCGCCGCGGCGCGGGCCTGCTCCCTGCCGAGGTCGTTGAGCGGTACCTCGGTCTGGCCCTGGACCCGGTTGGCGGCGTTCCAGTCGGTGTTGCCGTGCCGCCAGATGATCAGGCGGGTCATTCCGCGCTGGCGGCCGAACCTGCGGCGTCCGCGTCGACCAGGTCCCGGTCGACGAACGGGATCGTCGGGCAGTCCTTCCAGAGCCGGTCGAGGGCGTAGAACTCGCGCTCCTCGGTGTGCTGGACGTGCACCACGATGTCGACGTAGTCCAGCAGGACCCAGCGCCCACCCCGCTCACCCTCGCGCCGGAGCGGCTTGGCCTTCTCCGGCAGCTCGAGCAGGCGTTCCTCGATCGCATCGACGATGGCGAGCACCTGGCGTTCGTTCGGGGCGGCGGCGAGCACGAACGCGTCGGTGATGGCGAGCTGGTCGCCCACATCGATGATGACGATGTCCTGCGCCTTCTTGTCGGCGGCGGCCTGGGCGGCGGCGATCGCCAGCTCGTGAGCGCGTTCGGAAACTGTCACCGTTCTCCTTCGATCAACCGTGCGATGTTCCAAGCGTCTCACACGTGCCGGTGTACCGACGCGTCAGTTCTATGCGATTACCGGGACGAACCAGCTCACACAGCCACGAAATCACCGCTGATAGAGGCTCCGCTTGGCGATGTACTGCACCACACCGTCGGGCACCAGATACCAGACCGGCTCCCCCCGGGCCACCCGGTCCCGGCAGTCGGTGGACGAGATGGCCATCGCCGGCACCTGCACCAGGCTGACCGTGTCGGCGGGCACGTGCTCGGCGGAGAGCTCGAAGCCCGGGCGGGTGACCCCGATGAAGTGCGCCAGCTCGAAGGTCTGGTCCAGGTCCTTCCAGGAGAGGATCTTCTCCAGGGCGTCCGCGCCGGTGATGAAGAAGAGCTGCACCTTCGGGCCGTACTCGGCGTGCAGGTCGCGCAGCGTGTCGATCGTGTAGGTGGGGCCGCCGCGGTCGATGTCCACCCGGCTGACCTGGAACCGCGGGTTGGAGGCGGTGGCGATCACGGTCATCAGGTAGCGGTCCTCGGCCGGGCTGACCGGCTCGTCCGCCTTCTGCCACGGCTGCCCGGTCGGGACGAAGACCACCTCGTCGAGCCCGAACCGGTCCGCCACCTCGCTGGCCGCGACGAGGTGCCCGTGGTGGATCGGGTCGAAGGTCCCGCCCATGATCCCGATCCGCCGGATGTCTTCCTCCACCCGATGATCGTAGGCCGGGGCCCCGGGGCGGGCAGGACGGGCCATTGACCGACCCGTCCCGCTCACATCGTCCGAGCGGTCAGGCGGCCGCGGCGGCCACCGCCGTCCGGGCGACCAGCGCGCGGCGCAGGTCGTCGTCGAGGTCGGTCACCACCCGGCGCAGCCCGGGGGTGAGATCGTCGCGGGCCAGCAGCGCCGCGGCCAGCTCCCGGGTCGGCTGGGCGACGGCGTAGCGGGGGAAGGCCAGGGTCGCGACCCGGTCGGCCACCCAGGGGGTACGCCGGTGCGCGGCGGCCGGCATGTCGGCGAAGTACCGCTCGACGTACGCCCCGGTCAGCTCGACCTGCTCGGGCTGCCAGAAGCCCTCCGCGGTCGCCTCGACCAACCGGTTCGACAGCTCCATGTTGGTGGTGATGATCTCCCAGGCGGCCTGCTTGGCGGCCGGGTCGGCAGCGAGCCCCGGCACCGGGCGGCCCGTTCCGCTCCGGTGGCGCTGCGGTCCGCCGCCGCCTCGGCGGCGATCTCCGGCTCGCCGGCGGCGCCGAGCACGACCAGCCGCCGCAGCACCGCCCAGCGCAGCTCGTCGTCGACGGCCAGCCCCGCCGGTACGCCGGCGCCGGCGAGCCAGCCGGTCAACAGGTCGACGTCGGTGCTGGCGGTGATCAGCCCGCGCGCCGCGCCAACTGCAGGGAGCCGCCGGCCGGGGCGCCGGCGAGCAGTCGGGCGCACGCGTCGGCGAGCTGGGCCAGCGCCGCCTCCCGGGCCAGCGGGTCCAGGTAGCGGTCGACCAGCGAGCGGCTCAGCGTCAGCACGTCCTCGGCGATGATCACCTCGGTCTCGGCGGGCAGTGCCGCGCCGATCAGGGCGACCAGGCCGGCCACCGGCCGCTCGCCGTCGGTGGCCGCGTCCAGCGCCTCGCCCCAGAGCAGCGCCCGGGCCAGCGGGTCGGCCAGCGTCGGCAGCAGCAGCGGCACGGCGTCGGCCGAGGCGGGGTCGAGGCGCACCTTGGCGAAGGTCAGGTCGCCGTCGTTGGGCAGCAGCACGCCGTCCGCGGGCGTGCCGGCCAACTCCGGCAGGACGGTACGGCCGCCGTCGGCGTCCGGGTCGAGGTCGACCTCGATCCCGGCTGACCTTCCCGCCGGCCGCGTACCGGCCCACGCCCGATCCCGGTGCCGGACGCAGCACGGGATGCGCCTCGGCAGCGGTCTGCACCAGGGCCACCTCGACGTAGCGACCGTCGGCGTCGACGGTCGCCTCGGCCCCGCAGGGTGTTGACCTGCGGGCGGCGCAGCCAACGCTCGGCCCAGTCCGAGAGGTCCCGACCACTGGCGGCGCCGAGGCTGCCCAGCAGGTCGGCCAGGGTGGCGTTGCCGAACCGGTGCGCGGCGAAGTGCGCGTTCAGGCCGGCCAGGAACGCGTCGTCGCCGAGCCAGGCGACCAGTTGCCGCAGCACGCTGGCGCCCTTGGCGTACGAGATGCCGTCGAAGTTGAGCAACCCCTGGGCGGCGTCGGCCACCTCCTCGGGTGCGACCGGGTGGGTGGACGGGCGCTGGTCGGCGGCGTACCCCCAGGCCTTGCGGCGGAGCGCGAACGTGGTCCACGCCTGGTCGAACCGGGTCGCCTCGGCGGTCACCCGGGTGCCCAGGTACTCCGCGAAGGACTCGTTCAGCCAGAGGTCGTCCCACCAGCGCATGGTCACCAGGTCGCCGAACCACATGTGGGCCATCTCGTGGGCGATCGTGGTGGCCCGCCGCTCGCGCTCGGTGTCGGTGACCGCGGAACGGAAGATGTAGTCGTCGCGGAAGGTGACGATGCCCGGGTTCTCCATCGCGCCGGCGTTGAACTCCGGCACGAACGCCTGGTCGTACTTGCCGAACGGGTAGCGCTCGGCGAAGAGCTGGTGGAACCGGTCCAGGCACTGCCGGGTGACGGTGAAGATCTCGTCGGCGTCGGCGTCCAGGTGCGCGGCGAGCGACCGGCGGCACCAGATGCCGAGCGGGATGCCGTCGTGGGAGTCGCGGCGGACGTGCCAGGGCCCGGCGATCAGCGAGAAGAAGTACGTGGCCAGCGGCGCGGTCGGGGCGAACTTCCAGCGCCCGGGGCGGGGGTTGTCGGCCAGCTCGCCGTTGGCCGCCACCGTCCAATCCGGGGGCGCGGTGACCGAGAGCGTGACCGGGGCCTTGAGGTCGGGCTGGTCGAAGGCGGCGAAGATGCGCTGCACGTCGTCGAGGAAGGACATGGCGTAGAGGTAGGTCTCGCCGTCCGCCGGGTCGACGAAGCGGTGCATCCCCTCCCCCGTGTTCGAGTACGCCATCTCGGCGCTGACGGCGAGCGTGTTGGCCTCGGCCACCCCGGTCAGCGGCAGCCGGTTGTCGGCCAGCGTGCCCGGGTCGAGGTCCCGGTCGTTCAGTCGTGCCGCCAGCAGCCGCGCGGGTTTGACCTCGGCGAAGGTCTCGGTGCCGGGGGTCGCCCGGAACCGGATCGTGACGTCGGAGCGGAACCGCTCGCCACCGCCGGTCAGGTCGAGGTCCACCTGGTAGGACTCGACGGTGATCGACGCGCCACGCGCGGTCGCCTCTACACGGCTCAGGCTCGGCATCCGCTTATCCTGCCCGATGGGAACCGGACGCGTTCCCCTGTGACGCGTGGCGATGGAGGAACAACAATGGGGGAGCACCCCAAGGGCGATTTCGACCTGTCCCGGGCGGTCTGGCAGCGGGCCGAGGCCGACACCTCCGACAGCGCCGTCGAGGTGGCCTTCGTCGACGACCTGATCGGCATGCGCAACTCCGCCGAGCCGGACGGCCCGGTGCTGGTCTTCACCCAGGCCGAGTGGGACGCCTTCGTCGCGGGCGCCCAGGACGGCGAGTTCGACCTGGACTGAACCCCGCCGATCGGCGTGCCCGCACGTGCGGGCGGGGACGCCGATCGGCCGGTCCGCACGCATGGATGGGCGGGCATCCCCTCAATCCACGTCGAGGGCGGCAGGAGTCGGGTCAGCCGTCGCCCAGCCGAGGCCACCGGGGCCTGGGGCGTGGTGGAAGCCCGGATGTCCGGCCACGTCGGCGCAACGCTCGTCGTCCGGCCCGACCACCCCGCAGAACAGCCGCTCGGCCCGGTGCCAGGCGTCGGCGGGCGAGAGCGCGGCCGCACCGAGGGCCAGCTCCGGCCGGAGCAGGGCCAATGCCTCGGCGTAGCCGACCGCCCGGTCCCGAGCCTGCTCGGACCCGTGCGCCTCGAAGCCGAGGTGCACGGTGAAGAACCGCGGCGGGCGCGCCGCCGCGAGGTGGTGGCCGCGCCGATCAACGGTGGCTCGTCGGGCCGGTCGAGCGACTCGCCGCTCCGGGCGTTGATCGCGCCGACCAGCCGCCGTTCCCGCCAGTACGGCGCCCTGTTCTCCCGCATCCGTCCTCCCCGTTGATCCAGCGGGCCGGACACCACCGCCGGCCCGCCGAGTAGCAAATCAGCTTTCCGCCGCCCTGGGAGGGGCCAGCAGTTCGCCATTCCGCTGGCCCACACCGGTAACTCCAGCTGGCCCACACCGGGGAACCTCGGCGCGGCCGGGCCTCGGACAGACGGGATTCAAGGGCGGTGCCCCGGGTAGACGACGCCGATCAGCAGCCGCCCGGCGACCGCCACCCCCGTCAGGAGAAGCGATGACGGCCATCCCCACCGACGGCAGCCCGGAGAGCACGCTCGCGTTCCTCCGCGAGGGGTACCGGTTCATCACCGAGCGCTGCGAGCGACACCGCTCGGACATCTTCCAGACCCGGCTGCTGCTGGAGTCGACGATCTGCCTGCGCGGGCGCCCCGCGGCGGTGCTGTTCTACGACAATGAACGCTTCTCCCGGCAGGACGCGATGCCGAAGCGCGGCCAGCGAACGTTGACTGGCCAGGGCGGCGTGCAGGGGCTGGACGACGCGGCGCACCGGGACCGCAAGGCGATGCTGATGTCGGTGATGACGCCGAGCGCCGTACGCCAGATCGGCCAGCTCCTCGACGACGAGTGGCGGGCGCGGATCCCGGCCTGGGAGGCTGCCGGGCCCGTGGTGCTCCACGACGAGGTCGGCTGGATGCTGGCCCGGGTGGTCTGCGCCTGGGCGGGGGTGCCGCTGGCCCAGTCGGACGTCGCGCGACGGACCGCCGCGCTGCAGGCCATGATCGAGGGGCCGGCGGCGGTCGGCCCGCGGCCACTGGCGCGGCCTGGTCGGCCGCCGCCGTGGTGAGCGGTGGATCTCGACCTGGTGGAGCGGGTCCGGATCGGCACGGCAGCGGCGCCGAACGGCAGCGCGCTGCGGATCATCGCCGAGCACCGGGACGCCCGGGGCCGCCTGCTCCCTCGGCGGATCGCCGCGGTCGAACTGCTCAACATCCTGCGTCCCACCGTCGCCGTCGACCGGTTCATCGTCTTCGCCGCGCTGGCGCTGCACGACCACCCGCACTGGCGGGAGCGGCTCCGGGAGGACGGGGGCGGGGAGCTGACCGAGACCTTCGTGCAGGAGGTCCGCCGGTACTACCCTTTCTTCCCCGTCGCGGTGGCGCGGGTGCGGCGCGCCTTCGACTGGCAGGGACACCACTTCCCGCAGGGCCGCCGGGTGCTGCTCGACCTCTACGGCACCAATCACCACCCTGAGCTGTGGCCGCAGCCGGAGCGGTTCCTCCCCGAGCGCTTCGCCGGCCGGACCCCCGACCCGTACGCGTTCGTGCCGCAGGGCGGTGGCGAACACCTCGCCGGGCACCGCTGCGCCGGTGAGTGGATCACCATCGAGCTGATGAAGCGGGCGGTGACCAACCTGACCAGCACCATGGCGTACCAGGTCCCGCCGCAGAACCTGGCGGTCAGCCTGCGCCGGATGCCCGCGCTGCCGCCCAGCGGCTTCGTCATCGACCAGGTCCGCAGCACCGCCTGAGGTCGCCAGTGCCGCCCGGGGCCGAGTCACGGGGAAGGCATCTGCGGGGCCGCAGACAGCAAGCTCGCGGCCACCCCCGGCGTGCGCCGGGATGGCCGCGAGCTGCGGCGTGCCGAGTTGGTCCGGTCAGTACCGGGCCTGGTCGCGCGACTGCTGCGCGGTGTCCTTCACGTCGTGCGCGGCCGACGTCGCGTCGTCCTTGACCGCGTGCACCGCGTCCTGTGCGGTGGACTTGACCGACTGGGTGGCGTGCTGCGCCGGCTCGCGCAGCTCCTCCTTGAGCTCGCTGGCCACCTCGCCGAACTTCTCCTTCACGGCGTCGCTGTGCTCGCTGACCCGCTCCCTGACCTGGGCGGCGGCCTGCTGCTCACGGCGGGTGGCCGGCAGCAGCGACGAGGCCAGCATGCCCACGCCGAAGGCGATCAGGCCGGCTGCCAGCGGGTTGCCCTCGGACTCCTCCCGCAGCTTCTGCGGCGCCTGGTGCGCGGCGTCGCTGACCGTGGCGGCGGCCGAGGAGGCGTGGTCGCCGACCGAGTGGGCGGCGTGTCCGGTGCCGTGGCCGAGATCCGACGCGCTTCCCATCACCTTGTCCCTCACATTCTGCAGCGCGTTCCGCGCACGCTGCTTGCGGTCGTCGACGATGCGGCTGGGGCTGACCTTGTACGCCAACGCGTCCACATCGGTGCTCAGGCTGCTACGGGTGGCTTCGATCTCCCGGCGGATCTGATCGGGATCGGTGCTCATCTGGTGACTCCCTCCGGGTGGGGCTTGAGCGCGTCGGGGATCCGCTGCACGCTGTCGTTGGTCTGCTTCAGGCCGCGCACGCGCTGGGCGTTCTTCTTGCCCATGGAATAGAGGACGGCGGCGATCGCGGCCCAGATGACGGCGACGATCAGCCCCGCCCAGCCGGCGTCCATCACGTTGGACAGCCCGGCCCAGAGGGCGAGCGACAGGAAGAGCGCCACCATGTAGCCGCCGAAGCCGGCGCCGCCGAAGAAACCGGCGGCCTTGCCCGCCTTCTTCCCCTCCTGGCGGATCTCCGCCTTGGCCAGCTCGACCTCTTGGCGCATCAGCGTGGAGAGGTCGGTGGTGACCTGACGCATCAGGTCGCCGATGGAGCTGCCCCGGACCTCGTCCGCGGTGTGCGACGCGCCGGCGTCGATGTGGTGTCCGGAGTCCAGTCCGGACCCCTGCGTCGGCATGCTCATGCCGCCGCCTCCCTTCGGATGATCAGGCCGCTCACGGACGGTTGACGCCGCTCGACGGGACGCCCGGCAGCGGGTCGGTCTGGCTCACCGGGGGCATTGGCTGGCCGGTGCCGGTCGGCTCGGCGTAGCCACCCCGGGTCGGGTCGGTGTAGCCGCCCGGCTGCGGGTCGGCGTACCCGGTCTGCGGGTTGGCGTAGCTGCCCGGCTGCGGGTCGAGGTAGCCACCGGCCGGGATGGCGTCCGGCACCGCGCGGGGCGCCGGCGGCGTCGGGATGACGGCGGTACGGTCGGGATCGGCGAACGCGTCCGGCGAGCCGTACCCGCGGTGGGCGCCGTTGTCGGAGCTGGCCGAGATGTTCTTGGTCAGCCGGCCGGCGAGCACGCCGAGCACGGCGGCGCCGACCAGGAACGTGCCGGGGTTGCGGCGGGCGTAGTCGCGGACCTCGGCGATCAGGTCGCCGGGCTGCCGCTCCTCGAGCCAGCCGGCCACGCCGTGCACCCGGTCAGCGGCCTGGTGGGCGAGCTCGGTCACCGGACCGGCCTGGCCACCCTGCTCGGCCATCGAGCGCATCTCGTCGGCCAGCGACCGGAGCCCACCGGCGGCGCGACGCTGCTGCTCACCGGTCTGGCTGGCGAGCTGGTCGCGGGCCTCGCCGTACAGGCTGCGGGCCTGGCGGGCGGTCTCGCCGACCACCTCCCGGCCCTGGTCCTTGGCGGTCTGCGTGACCGCGCCACCGGCGTGGGCCGCCTCCGACCCGACCTGGCGGGCCTGGTCGCGCACGCCGCCACCGTTGCTCGACTCGTACGTGCCCGGCTCCTGTCCGTACGGGGAACTCGTGGGTGAGAGATCGTAAGTCATGATTACCCTTCCGCTCGGAAAGTCGTCGCGGTTGTGCTGGGGGATTCGCCGGTTGTCACGTCGGCGTCACCAATGACCTACCCCCGGTTGTCGGGTGCATGCCTGATTCGTCATTTCTCTGCGGAGCCGCCGGCCCGGAACACACAATGGAGGATCGCTGGGCTGCGGAAGGTGACCGTCGCTCACAGTCACGGGAGCGGTCCCTCCGCCAGGCCCTACGGCGGGCGGACACGCCGCGGATCCACGGAGGTGACGTCGATGGCGCGTGACGTACGCGGCGCTGGTCCGCGCGGCCCGAAGCCCCGGGTGCAGCTGGTCGCGTTCCTGGTGGCCGCGGTGTTCCTGCTGATCGGCGTGCTCGGCTTCATCCCCGGCATCACCACCGGCTACGGCGACATGACCTTCGCCGGGCACACCTCCGGCGCGAAGCTGCTCGGCCTGTTCCAGGTGTCGGTCCTGCACAACGCGGTGCACCTGCTCTTCGGCCTGGCCGGCCTGGTGATGGCCCGCAGCCTCGCCGGCGCCCGGCTCTTCCTGGCCGGCGGCGGCGCGGTCTACCTCGGGCTGTGGCTCTACGGCTTCGCGATCGACCACGAGAGCGGAGCCAACTTCGTCCCGTTCAACGACGCCGACAACTGGCTGCACCTGGCGCTCGGCTTCGGCATGCTCTGCCTCGGACTGCTGCTGTCCAACAGAGCCGGGACCGGCGGCCGACCGGACCGGCCGATCGACCGCCCCTGAGGCCACGACGGGCACGCCAGCCTGCGGACGCCGGCCCGGCCCCTCGGCGTGTCGGGGTTTGGCCGCGCCGAGGCGAGGGCAACGGAGGGTGATCGGTACTGGACGAGGGGGTCTGTGATGCCACGCTGGTTGCGGAACAACGCGCTGTCGGCCGCCATGCTCGGCGCCTTTCTCGTCTTCCTCGTGCTGCAGAGCGTCTTCGGCTGGCAGACGCACAACGAGGAGCTGATCCAGTACGGCGCCGCCCCGCTGAGCTGGTGGGCCTACCTCGGCACCGGGCACTTCACGGAGGCCGTCTTCGAGAACTGGGAGTCGGAGTTCCTCCAGATGGGCGGCTACGTGCTGCTCACCGCCTATCTCGTGCAGCGCGGCTCGGCCGAGTCGAAGCCGGAGGACCAGGCCGACCGCCCCGAGGACGACGCCCGGCGGGCCGTCCCCGAATCACCCTGGCCGGTACGCGCCGGCGGGCTCCCGCTGACGATCTACCGCAACAGCCTCTCGGTCGCGCTGCTGATGATCTTCGGCGGCTCGTTCGTGGGGCACCTGCTCGGCGGCGTCGTCGCGTACAACGAGGAGCAGGCGCTGCAGAGCGGCGCCGCGCCGATCAGCGCCTGGCAGTTCCTCGGCACCAGCGACTTCTGGTTCCAGTCCATGCAGAACTGGCAGAGCGAGTTCCTCGCCGTCGGGGTGCTGATCGTGCTGAGCATCGTCCTGCGTCAGCACGCCTCGCCGGAGTCGAAGCCGGTCACCCGCCCGCACGCCGAGACCGGCGCCTGACCGCCCGGAGCCGGGCCGCGGTGGGCCACGCCCACACCGCGACCGGTCAGGCCGCCACCGGCAGCCGCTTGGCGAAGCACACGCTGTACGGGTTGCTCACGTACTCGCCGTACACCGGGATCGGGGTGTAGCCGGACGAGGTGTAGAGCCCGATCGCGGCCGGCAGGTAGCTGCCGGTCTCCAGGCAGACCAGGCCGTGCCCCTGCTGGAAGGCCAACTCTTCCAGCGCGGCCAGCAGTTGCCGGGCGATGCCGCGCCCCCGGTACGCCGGCCGGACGTACATCCGCTTCAGCTCGCCGGTGCCGTCGTCGAGCGTCTGGAGGCCGCCGCAGGCGACCGCCCGGCCGGCCACCACGACCACCAGGTAGCGGATGTCGTCGTGCGTCAGCGTCACCTGGCCGTCCAGCCCGCCGTCGGCCTCGCGCAGCTCGCGCTGCTGCGCCAGGACCAGGGCGGCGATCTCCGGATCGGTGGCGGCGCGGGATTCGATCAGCATTCCAGCACATTAGGCGTGACGGATTTCGCGGAGGTTTCCGGCGAACGACCCGGACACGGAGGCAACGGAGCTATTCGGCGTCGTCGTCCAGGTCGTCGGAGAGGTCGGCGCCCACCTCGTCGCTCTCCGGCTCGCCCTCGGCGCGCACCCGGCGAGCCTTGCGCGCGGCCAACCGCTCGGCCGCCGACGCGCGGTCCGACTTGTCCTCCAACCGCACGTCGGTGCCCCGGTTGCCGGGGACGAAGTCGACGCCGGCGTAGAGCGTCGGCTGCCAGTCGAACTCCCGGTCGCCGATCCGGACCAGGTCGCCGGGGTTGGCGCCGGCCTTGGCGAGCTTGTCCTCGACGCCGAGCCGGGCGAGCCGGTCGGCCAGGTAGCCGACGGCCTCGTCGTTGTCGAAGGTCGTCTGCTGTACCCAGCGCTCGGGCCGGACCCCGCGCACCACGTACGCGCCGTCCGGCGCCGTCTCGATGGTGAAGCCGGCGTCGTCCACCGCCTTCGGGCGGATCACGATGCGGGTCGGCTCGGCCGGCGGCGCGGCCCTGCGGGCCTGATCGACCAGTTCCGCCATCGCGTACGTCAGCTCGCGCAGGCCCTCCCGGGTTGCTGCGGAGACATCGAAGACCCGGAAGCCGCGTGCCTCGAGGTCGGGCCGGACGATGTCGGCCAGATCCCGCCCGTCCGGTACGTCGATCTTGTTGAGCGCCACCAGCCGGGGCCGCTCGGCCAGGCCGCCGTACTGGGTCAGCTCCGCCTCGATGGTGTCGATGTCGGCGAGCGGGTCCCGGCCGGGCTCCAGCGTCGCGGTGTCGACCACGTGCACCAGGACGGCGCAGCGCTCGACGTGGCGGAGGAACTCCAGCCCCAGGCCCCGGCCGCTGGCCGCGCCCGGGATCAGGCCGGGCACGTCGGCGACGGTGAAGGTGTGGTTGTCCACCCGGACCACGCCGAGGTTCGGGATCAGGGTGGTGAACGGGTAGTCGGCGATCTTCGGCTTGGCGGCCGAGATGACCGAGATCAGCGAGGACTTGCCGGCCGACGGGAAGCCCACCAGACCGACGTCCGCAACGCTCTTCAGCTCGAGCACGACGTCGAGCTGGTCACCGGGCTCACCCAGCTCGGCGAAGCCGGGCGCCTTGCGCTTGGCGTTGGCCAGCGACGCGTTGCCACGCCCGCCCCGCCCGCCGCGGGCCGCCTCGAAGGTGGTGCCGACGCCGACGAGGTCGGCCAGCACCGTCCCGTCGGCGGACTGCACGACCGTGCCGTTGGGGACCTTGAGCACCAGGTCCGTGCCGTTGCCGCCGTCCCGGTTCGAGCCCGCGCCGCCCTTGCCGTTCTCGGCCTTGACATGCGGCCGGAAGTGGAAGTCGAGCAGCGTGGTCACCTGCGGGTCGACCACCAGCGACACGCTGCCGCCGTGCCCGCCGTTGCCGCCGTCCGGTCCGCCGAAGGGCTTGAACTTCTCCCGGTGGATCGAGGCACAGCCGTGCCCGCCGTCGCCGGCCTGCAGGTGCAGGACGACCCGGTCAACGAACGTCGTCACGACGACAATCCTTCCAGCGAGGTACGCCCCCGCGAGCGAAAAGGCGAAGCGGGCCGGGACCCGAAGTCCGCGGCCCGCTTCGCCGGAGAGTTACTGCTGCGCCGGTACGATGCTGACGGTCTTGCGACCGCGCTTGGTACCGAACAGGACCGCACCGGCGGCCAGCGCGAAGAGCGTGTCGTCTCCGCCGCGGCCGACCAGGTCACCGGGGTGGAACTTGGTGCCCCGCTGACGGATGAGGATCTCACCCGCGCTGACCACCTGACCACCGAAGCGCTTCACGCCGAGTCGCTGGGCCGCGGAGTCACGGCCGTTGCGCGAGCTGGACGCACCCTTTTTGTGAGCCATTTGAGGACGACCTACTTCCCGCTGGAGATGCCGGTCACCTTGACCTGGGTCAGCGGCTGGCGGTGACCCTGGCGCTTGTGGTAGCCGGTCTTGTTCTTGAACTTGTGGATCCGGATCTTCGGGCCCTTGGTGTGCGCGGCGATCTCGCCGGACACCGCGACCTTGGCAAGCTTTGCCGCGTCGGTCACCAGGTCGTCACCGTCGACGAGGAGCACCGCGGCAAGCTTCACCGCGTCACCGGGGGCACCGGTGAGCTTCTCGACCTCGATCACGTCGCCCTCGGCGACCTTGTACTGCTTGCCGCCGGTCTTGACGATCGCGTACATCGGAGGCGGACTCCCTGTCGTTGAGGCTGCTGGCGGTCGTTCCCGCGGCAGCTCGCCGGGCGGCTAGGCTCGGCGGCGTGGGCACGCGGGAACTCGGCACACCAAAGTGCGCCGCAAGATAGCGTACGCCATACCTGACCCCGCACCCAAACCGGGCCGCCCTGGTCAGCGGGCGCAGAGCTGGTCGAGGCGCTGCTGGAGCCGGTCCAGCTCGGTCTCGTCGATCGAGTCGACGTCGGTGCCCAGGGTGCCCACCTCGGCGGCCAGATCGGCCAGCAGCGTCCTGAGCTGCGGGTCGGTCGCCCGGCCCGACTCCCGGGTCAGAGCGGTCCGCCACCCGGTCAGCGCCGCCTCGGCCTGCCGCCGGGCGGTTTCGGCGGCCTTGCTGTCGCTCGCGCCGACTGCGCCGATCATCACACCGAGCTGCTCGACGTACGTGCGGACGGCGGTCGAGCTGGCCTGCTGGGCGGCGGCGCAGACCTCCGGGGCGTTGCCGACGGCTGCACCGGACCCGGCCCCCGGCGACGCGGCGCCGCCCGAGCCGGTCGGGGC
>JAEVHO010000102.1 GCA_016802835.1 Micromonospora sp. ATA32
CCGCCAGCGACAGGAGCGCGAGCGGGCGGACCGCCGGCCGCCGATGGACGAAGGACAAGGCGCCGACTGGTGGCGGGCGGACATGAACGCCTTCCCGGGGGAAGCGGCCCTGGACGTACGGCAGGTGTGAGCGATGGGCTTGCCCATCCCGGCGGAACGGCTTGCGGTACAGCCGTCCGCGCGCACCTGCGCCAGCTGAGACGGATCACCTTCACCCTCGGCACGCGAACACTCGCGGTTGAGATCCGCAGCGCCCCAGGATGTGGGGGCCGTACTGTCTCCCGTTTGTCCGGCGGACACCGCCAAGCTGCGCACCCTGCTCGTCGCCAGACCTGGAACCTGGACCTACAGGCCAATGCCGTACAGCGGGCGCAACCACGGTGCTGATCATCGCCGTCACTATCCCTGCCTACGTTGACGCCTCCCATAAGGTGTAAGACGGGCGCGGTACCACTTGTAGGACTATCAGGCGGGTTTGCTATGCCGAGCGCGTTAGCTGCGCCGCGCACCGGTGCCAAACACCTGCACAGCGCAAATGCGGGCGACGGTCAGGCATCGTGCTCCCACGCCGGAGATGCCCGGCTGGTCCATGTGACCGTTGACGACGCCCTCTTGCCATTCACGGAAACGCGTCGGGTCGGTGGCGTAAGCGAACGCATCCTCCGCACACCGGTCCACCTCGGTGCTGGTGGTGATCGGCGGCATTCAGCTGCCCTCGGTGAACAGGGCGGCGTACCGGGCCAGGTACAGCGGCCATCCGGCGTCGTGGGCGACTCCGTCGCTGACGGACTGCCAGCCGGGGCCGTGTCGGTCGAGGTGGCGGTGCTCGAGCTCCACCCGAGTGCGGTGCGGGGTCTCGGCGACGAACCGGACCTCGACCTCGCTGGTGTTGTCCGGCTCGGTCTCGACCTGCCACTGCGGGCTGATGTCCCAGCTGAACACGACGCGGTCGGGCGGTTCGTAGGCGAGGACACGCGCCCAGCGGCACTCGCTGCCGTCGACGCCCCGGTCGTAGATGTGACCGCCGACCTTCGGTTCGAATACGGTCTCGGCGATCGCTGCGCCGAGGAGGTTGTGCTCCGGCGGCTTGAAATCGCCGAACCGCTCGGTGAACACGGTGAAGGCCTGCTCGATCGGCGCCTCGACGACGATCTGCCGAACCACCACAGCCGCTGCTTGAGTCATGAGTTCTCCTCGGTGGGTTGTTCAACGACGTCCTGATAGCCGTCCAGCGCGCGGTTCCAGAACGTCTCGAGCTGATCACGCAGCGCGGCCATGCCCGCTGGATTGAGCCGATAGACCCGGCGGGTGCCGGCTGCGCGGTCGGTGACCAGCCCGGCCTCCTTGAGCACCTTCAGGTGCTGGGATACCGCCGGCCGGCTGACCGGCAGCTCTTCGGCAAGCTCGCCGACGGCCCGCGGTCGCTCGGCCAAGCACGCGACGATGGCGCGCCTGGTGGGATCCCCCAAAGCCTCCCAACCATCACCAGCTTGGTAAGTGGCCACGAACGGAAACCTACGACTTACGGATGCCTGGCGTCAAGCTGCCGGGCTGACAGAGGATCAGGGCCGGCGAGGGTGTAGGGCGGGACGGGTCGAATCGGGCGCCCCGTGGTGGTAGAGGCGGGTGAGGCGGGTCGCCGCTGCCGCTGACGTCGGCGTCCGAGCGCGGACGCACATGACCCGCCCCTGATCAAGCACTTCATCGATCACCACGCATGGAGCGAGTTGGGGAAACAACGCCTTGATCAAACCCGGCCGCTGGGCGGCCCGATCGAGGCGCAGGCGCCGGTAGCCCGCGTCGCTCAGGTGGCCGGGTGAAACTCCCGCGTACCTGCAGGCTCTTCGACCAAGCTGGCCAGGACGCGCCGGTGCCCGCTGACGCGACGGAGACCTCCGTGGTGCACGACTGGCGGGGCACCGGCTGGGCCGAGCGCGCCCGAGTGCTTGACCTCCCCGACCCCTCTCCACGCACCGACTGGCCGGTGAACGCGGCACTCCGCGCGCTCGGGGTGCGGCGTTCTTCGGTCAACGGTCGGACGGAACACTGCAGCGGGCGGATGTCCTGTCGAGCATCGGGAGCCTGGCGGTAGGTCTGGCTTCCCTGGCGCTGTCAGCAGTCGGACCGGTCTTGTCCATGCGCCAGCCACCGCCCCCCGGCGACGACGCGGCGCTCGCCGCAGCGGCCAGGACGCTCGCGGCGGAGATACGCCGTCAGTGGACACTCGAGGTCGGGGGTTCGCCGGCTACGCCATCCACGGCCGCTTCGCCTCCGCTGGTCGGCGACCGGCCGGTGTAGCGGTCCATGGCGGCGCGGTACGGGCATCACCGTCATCCTCGGCGATGGCCTGTTCGCCTCGATGAACCCATTGACACGGCCGTGGTTTGCCCGGAACTATCGGCGATAGTCCCCTGCTCCCGGCGTCGTACGTCACCAGTGCCAATGACAACGATGTCAGGCCGCGGGGTGCGACTCCGAAGGAGAGTGCATGCCGAGACCGCCGGGATCAGCACTACGGGTGCGAGCGTCCTGCCGGGTGGCGCCGTGACGGCGTTGGCCAGGCCCGCGCGTTCCCGGCGACCTTACCGGCCAGCCGGAGCCAGACGGCCGCACAGGTGGTGCCGCCGACCACCTCGGACGGTGGTGCGCTGCACCTGTTCGACATCACCCCCCAATCGGCCACCCGCGCAGGACAGGCCAACCAGCAGTTCGTTCCAGCGCCGATGACGCCGTCAACGCCCACGCCCACGGACGGTCCGTCCGGCCTGAGCGCCCGGTAATGCTCGCACTCCATCGCGACCGATCGATCGCAGCAACCACAATCTTCTCTGCCCAAACGTTCGACGCACTCGACCCGGATCGAGTCGAAAGGGCTTGCCCCCATGTCGTATTCCCCCCTTGCGCGCCCCTTGTCCCCCCGACTGTTCGCCGCGACAGCTGCGGTCCTGCTGCCGGCGGGACTGCTCGTCGCCGCACCCCCGGCCAGTGCTGCGCCCACTACGGCTCCGCCCGGCAATTTCAGCTCCTCGTTCGAGTCGGCCGACCCGCAACCCGCTGCGAGCACCGCCGAGGTCGACGCGAGCGGTAAGCCGGTCCAGTCCAACCTGAGCGGCTCGAGCCCCACTGGATTGCCCGGCAGCCTGCTCGGCCAGGTCAATGCGGTGACCGCGAGCGCCGAGAACCCGCCGAACGAAACCGCCGCGAACCTCACGGACGGCAATCCCTCGACCAAGTGGCTGGCGTTCAACCCGACCGGCTGGGTGACCTACCAGCTGGCCAAGCCGGCGGCGGTGGTGCGGTACAGGCTGACCTCCGCGAACGACGCGCCGACCCGTGACCCCAAGGACTTCACCCTGCAAGGGTCCAACGACGGCAGCACGTGGACCGACCTGAACAGACAGACAGGGCAGAGCTTCAGCGGGCGGTTCGCCACGAACACCTACGGCTTCACCAACACGACCGCCTACGGTTACTACCGCCTGAATGTCTCCGCGAACTCCGGTGACTCCCTCGTTCAGCTCGCCGACTGGGACATCAGCGACGGCTCGAACGCCAGACCGCCGGCCACCCCGATGGGCAGTGTCGTCGGCACCGGTCCGGTCAGTGGCTACAACATGAAGCCCAGGGCCGGATTCACCGGCGTGGCTTCGCTGCGATACTCGGGCGGCGCCGAAGCCGACGGTCGCTCGTACGCGACCAACAAGGTGTTCGAGGTCGACGTGCCAGTCGGGCCGAAGACCCGGTTGTCCTACAAGATCTTCCCTGAGTTCACCGGCCAGGACACCCAGTATCCGTCCACCTACGCGGCCGTCGACCTGCATTTCACCGACGGGGGCTACCTCAGCCTGCTTTCGCCGGTCGACCAGCACGGATATCCGCTCACGGCCGCCGGGCAGGGCGCGTCGAAGGTGCTCTACGTCGACCAGTGGAACGCGGTGCAGTCTGAGATCGGGGTGGTCGCGAACGGCAAGACGATCGACCGCATCCTGCTCGCCTACGACGATCCCCATGCGACGGCCTCGACCCGGTTCCAGGGTTGGCTCGACGACATCACGCTGGCGGGCGCTCCGACACCCATCGACGGTACCAACCTGACGAATTACGTCGATACCCGGCGCGGGACCAACGCATCGGGCTCGTTCTCACGCGGCAACAACCTGCCGATCTCGGCGATGCCGAACGGCTTCAACTTCTTCACGCCGGTCACCAACGCCACCTCGAACTCCTGGGAGTACGACTACCAGCGGAACAACAACACCGCCAATCTGCCCACGCTGCAGGGACTCGCGATCTCGCACGAGCCCAGCCCGTGGATGGGTGATCGTGACCAGATGTCGGTCATGCCGGTGCCGGCCGGCGGATCGCTCACCGGAGCGCCCAGCAGTCGGGCGCTTGCCTTCAGCCACAACGACGAGATCGCGCGGCCGGACTTCTACCAGGTCACACTGCAGAACGGCCTGATCGCGCAGATGTCGCCCACCGACCACGGCGGGATCATGAGGTTCACCTTCCCGTCCGGGCAGGCCACCGGAAGCCTCGTCTTCTACAACGGCACGTTCACCATCGGCGCGGGCGGTACGTTCACCGGCTGGGTCGACAACGGAAGCGGCCTGTCGGCCGGCCGCAGCCGGATGTTCGTGTCCGGCACCTTCGACCGGGCGCCGACGACGTCCTCCGCCACGTCCGCCACCTTCGACACCTCGGGGAACCGGCAGGTGACGCTTCGCATCGCGACGTCATTCATCTCGTCGACCAGGCACACAGAAATCTCGACCTGGAGGTCACCGGCAACAGCCTCGACCAGGTCCACGCGGCCGCCACCGTGGCATGGAAGGACCGGCTCGGCCGGATCGACGTTCAGGGTGCGACCGAGACGCAGCGGGTGACGCTGTACTCGAACCTGTACCGGCTGAACCTGTATCCGAACTCGCAGTCGGAGAACATCGGCACCGCCACCGCGCCGCGCTGGCAGTACGCGAGCCCGGTGTCGGAGCGACCGGCACGTCGACCGCGACGCAGACCGGCGCGAAGATCGTCGACGGGCAGATCTACGTCAACAACGGGTTCTGGGACACCTACCGCACCGTGTGGCCCGCGTACTCGCTGTTGTACCCGGACGTCGCAGCCAGGATTGCCGACGGGTTCGTCCAGCAGTACCGCGACGGCGGGTGGATCGCCCGCTGGTCGTCGCCCGGCTACGCCGACCTGATGACCGGCACCAGCGCGGACGTCGCGATGGCCGAGGCCTACCTCAACGGCGTCAAGCTGCCCGACCCGATCAGCGCCTACGACGCGGCGGTCAAGGACGCGACCGTGGCGTCCGGGCGCAGCGAGGTCGGCCGCAAGGGCATCGAGACCTCCCTGTTCCTCGGTTACACGCCGACCTCCACCGGCGAGTCGGTGTCGTGGGCGTTGGAAGGCTTCATCAACGACTACGGCATCGGCAACATGGGCGCGGCCCTGGCCAAGGACCCGGCCACGCCGAAGCCGGAGCGCGACCGGCTCAATGAGGAGTCGCGGTACTTCCTGCAGCGTGCCCGCAACTACGTCAACCTCTTCGACCCGAACACGAAGTTTTTCCAGGGACGCGACGCGGCCGGCAAATTCCTCGTCGGCAACCCGCTGGACTGGGGTGGCGTCTACACCGAGACCGACGGGTGGAACTACGCGTTCACCGCGCAGCAGGACGGTCAGGGGCTGGCCAACCTGTACGGCGGGCGGAAGGCGCTGGAGCAGAAACTGGACCAGTTCTTCGCCACCCCGGAGAACGCCGACCATCCGGGCGGGTACGGCGGAACGATCCACGAAATGCTCGAGGCGCGTGCGGTGCGGATGGGTCAGCTCGGCATGAGCAACCAGCCGTCACACCACATCCCGTACATGTACGACTCTGCCGGGGCGCCGGCCAAGACGCAGGCGATCGTGCGGGAAATCCTGCAGCGCCTCTACGTCGGCAGTGAGATCGGCCAGGGCTACCTGGGCGACGAGGACAACGGCGAGATGTCCGCGTGGTACATCCTCAGCTCGCTGGGCATCTACCCGCTGCAGGCCGGCTCGTCCAACTGGGCCATCGGTTCGCCGCAGTTCACCAGGATGACCGTCCACCGCAGCAGTGGTGACATCGTCGTCAACGCGCCGAACAACAGCACGAAGAACGTCTACGTGCAGAGCGTGACGGTCAACGGGAAGCCGCAGCGCGCGGCCTCCATCGACTCGTCGGTCCTCGCCAGCGGCGGCACGATCGACTTCCAGCTGGGCCCGAACCCGTCGTCGTGGGGCACCGGCGAGAACGACGCACCGCCGTCACTGACCAAGGGCAACTCCGTGGCCAAGCCGTTGCAGGACACCACCGGCCCCGGTCTCGGCACCGCGACCGCGAGCGGCGGGCAGGACGCCGCCAAGCTGTTCGACGACTCGTCGACCACCCAGATGACCTTCGCCGCCGGCACGCCGCAGATAACCTGGGCTTTCCGCGGCGGCAAGCAGACGCCGACCTACTACACCCTCACCTCGGGGGCGAGCGCGGGCGACCCGACGGATTGGCGGTTGCAGGGCTCCAACGACGGGATCACCTGGACCACCCTCGATTCCCGCAGCGGCGAGGCGTTCCCGTGGCGCGACCAGACCCGGCCGTTCATGATCAGCCATCCGGGGCAGTTCACGCAGTTCCGCCTGGCCGTGACGAAGACGGTCGGTGCCGCGCAGACGAACCTCGCCGAGATCGAGTTGCTCGCCGGCGGCGACGTCCTGCTCGGTGGCGGCGCCGTCGCGGTCACCGCCGCCAGCGGCGTGCACGCGACCACCGGTGCCGCCGTGTCGGTGCCGCTGGCCACCGTCACCGGGGGCACCGCCACCGGCTACCAGGCCACGATCGACTGGGGTGACGGCACGACGGCCACCGCAGGCACCCTGTCCGTGAGCTCGCGGGCCGTATACAGCGTCAGCGGCTCACACACCTACGCCAAGCCGGGCTACTACCAGGCCGGCGTCACGGTGACCGACGGCACCAGCCAGAGCGCGGCAAGCGTCGACGTCGACGTGGCGTACGCGGCGAGTGCAAGCCTCGCCGCGGCATTCGACACCGTCTGCATCGGCGACGAAGGCGCCCTCGCGGCGAACTGCGACGCCAAGTCGTGGGCGTACTCGCGTGCCGCCCTCGCGGCAGCCGGCGTGACCCAGGGCCAGCAGCACCAGGTACCCGGAACGGCGCTGCACTTCACGCTGCCGGCGATCCCGGCGGGGCAGCCGGACGACGCGACCGGCAACGGCAGGACCGTCGTTCTCCACCTGCCGGCCGACGCCAAGAGCATCTCGCTCATCGGCGCCGGCACGCAGGGCGACCAGAGCACCACCGGCACGGCGACGTTCAGCGACGGCAGCACCGCCAGCATCCCGATCCAGATGAGTGACTGGACGCTGGGTGGCAACGCAAACGGCATCCCTTCCTACGGCAACATCGTCGTCGCCAAGGCCGCGTACCGACTGAGCGGCACGAGCCGGGACGGCGCACAGCCGTTCCTGTTCGCCACCACGCCGTACCAGATCCCGGCGGGCAGGACACTCGTCTCGGTGACCCTGCCGACGCAGACCGGCGACCCCGGCTCGGCGGGCAGGATCCACGTGTTCGCCATCGCCGACGACGGCACGCCGGCCGCCGCGCTGGTGACCACCGCCCCGAAGAACCAGACGGCCAACGCCGGGCAGGTCCTCTCGGCGAACCTCGGCTCGGTGACCGGCGGCGTTCCCGACACGACGGGCTACCACGCGCGCGTCCAATGGGGTGACGGCACGGTTCCGGACGACGTCACGGTCGGCCCGTCCGGTGCGATCAGCGGACAGCACACCTACGCGCAGGAGGGCACGTACACGGCGCACGTCACCGCATGGGACACGCTGTCGAGCAGCACTGAGACGTTCACCGTGACCGTGGCGCGTGACGGACTCCAGCCGACGATCGCGCTGTCCGCGTCCGCGTCCGCCGCCGGTGACGCGATCACCGTGAACGGCAGCGGGTTCGCCGCCGGTGAGCAGGTGGCCGTGGCTCTCGGCACCAGCCCGGCGCGGAGCATGACGGTCGCGGCCTCGGCGGCGGGAGCGGTACATGCGTCAATCGCGACGTCCCGTGACGCGCCGCCTGGCCGGTACTCCGTCACCGCCACCGGCGCGTCCTCGCGGACACCGGCGACGGCGACCGTCCAGGTGACCGGGCAGCCGGAAGTGCCGACATACCAACCGCAGGTGGCGCTGTCGACCACGTCCGGACCGCGCGGCACGTCGATCACGGTCGACGGTTCCGGATTCGCGCCGAATGAGGCCGTCACGATCAGCTTCGGCGACGGCCTCGCACCCCGCACCGTGCGCGCGAATGGTGACGGCGTCATCTCTGGCGCGACCGTGAGCGTTCCTGGGACGGCGAGGGCGGGCTCGACCAGCATCACTCTGGCGGGTGCCCATTCGGCGACGCGGGTTGCGCTGCCCTTCACCGTCACCGGCCCGAACTGGAGTCGGGGGTAGCACAGCCGCCCTGGGTGGGCCGTGATCACGGCCGCCCAGGGCGTGTGTCAATGGCTCATCCCTGCGCATCCGACGGGCATCAAAGTTTTGTCAGCCCGGAGAAGGGGAAACAGCATCGCGCTGTGGGAGAGGAGTGCGGGGTGCCGGCGGACGTGGAACCAGGGTGCGAGCTGTGCACCGGGAGTCTGCCGGACAGCTGGGTGTTGGCGTACCGGGACGGCGAGGCGCCGGGTGAGGGTACGCGGGAGACGATGCTGACCCTGGGCAACGGGTACCTGGCCACCCGGGGGGCGGCTCCCGAGGCGTGGGCGGACGGGGTGCACTATCCCGGCACCTACCTGGCCGGTTTCCACAACCGGCTCTCCGGCATGGGCCAGCCGGACGGCACGGAGAGCATCGTGAACCTGCCGAACTGGCTGCCGTTGACGTTCCGTCCCGCCGGTGGCGACTGGCTCGCACCGGGGCAGGGGCACCGCGTGCACGAGCACCGGACGCTGGATCTGCGGTGTGGGGTGTACCGGCGGGAGTTGCTCGTGGTGGACCGTGATCAGCGGCGGACCCGGATCCGGCAGCGACGGCTGGTGTCGATGGCGAGTCGTCATCTGGCGGCGCTCGAGACGAGCATCGTCGCGGAGAACTGGTCGGGCCGGTTGGAGATCAGGTCGGGCATCGACGGTCGGGTGGTCAACGAGAACGCGCCGGCGGAAGCCGGCAGCTGCGGCCGGCACCTCACCGATGTGGCCACCGGTGGGGACGACGCGGAAACCATCTGGTTGACGGCGGTGACCACCAACGCGCGGCACCAGGTGGCCGTCACCGCCCGCACCAGAATCACCGACACCGCCGCCGCCCACAGCAGGCCGGCTGCCGCCCACGAGCCGGACCACGTGAGCCAGGTGATCGGGATCGACGTGACGCCCGGCGAACCGGTCTGCGTGGAGAAGATCGTTGCGGTGTTCTCCACCCAGGACCTGGCGGTGTCCGAACCGTTGACGGCCGCTCATGAAGAGCTGCGCTACGCCGGGACGTTCGGCGCCTTGCTGGCCGAGCACGCCGCTGCATGGGCCCGACTGTGGGAGCGTTTCCAGCTCGATGTCGGCGAGGAGCACGCCTGGCAGTTGCCGGTACGCGTGCAGACGTTCCATCTCTTGCAGACGCTGTCGCCGCACACCCTTGAGCTGGACGCGGGGGTGCCCGCGCGAGGGCTGCACGGCGAGGGCTACCACGGGCACATCTTCTGGGACGAGCTGTTCGTCTACCCGTACCTCAATCTGCGGTTCCCGGAGCTGACCCGGGCCCTACTGAAGTACCGGCACCGGCGGCTGACGGCGGCGCGGCGGCAGGCGGCCACGGCGGGCATGGCAGGTGCGCTGTTTCCCTGGCAGAGCGGCGACAGCGGCCGGGATGAGAGCCCCGATTGTACGCCTTCCCCGGTGACCGGAAAGTCTGTGGACGACTACACCGGCCGGCAGCAGCACGTCAACCTGGCGGTGGCCTACTGCGTGTGGCGGTACTGGGAGACGACCGGTGACCTGTCGTTCCTCGCCGGGTGCGGGCTGGAGTTGCTCACCGAGACAGCGCGGCTCTGGGCCGGACTGGCCACCTACCAGCCGTCCGACGACCGGTACGACATCCGCGGCGTGATGGGGCCCGACGAGTACCACGACGGGTACCCGGGCCGGGCGGGCCAGGGGCTGGACAACTCGGCGTACATCAACGTGATGGTCGCCTGGGTGCTCGGCCGCGCCGACGAGGCCACCGCGATCCTCGGTCGGCATCCGGGAATGATGCCCTGGCCCGATGTCGCAGCGACGGACGACGAACGCCACCGGTGGCGACACATCGCGGGCCGGCTGCGGCTGGCCTTCCTCGACGACGGCATCCTCGCCCAGTTCGAAGGGTACGGCGATCTGGCGGAACTGGACTGGGACCGGTACCGGCGGCGGTACGGCGACCTGCGGCTGCTGGGGTCGATGCTGCAGGCCGAGGGCGAGGACCCGAACCGCTACAAGATCTCCAAGCAGGCCGACGTGCTCATGCTGCTCTACCTGTTCAGCGCCGACGAACTCGCCGGGCTGGTGCGCGGCCTCGGCTACGAGTTCGACCCGGCCCGGATCCCGGCCACCGTCGACTACTACCTGTCCCGCACGGCCCACGGATCCACCCTGAGCCGGGTCGCGCACGCCTGGGTCCTGGCCCGGACGGACCGTCGTCAATCCTTCGAGATGCTGCTGACCGCGCTCGGCACCGACCTCGCCGATCCGGAGCACAGCTCGACGCGCAACGGCATCCATCTGGGCGCCACCGCCGGCACGCTGGACATCCTGCAACGGTGCTATACCGGATTGGAGGTCCGTGGTGACGTGCTCCGGTTCGACCCGCTGCTGCCGGACGGGCTCGACGGGCTCGACTGCGTGATCCGGTACCAGAACCAGTTGATTTCCCTGCATGTGGATCACGAGCAGTTGCGGATCTCCGCCGCCCCCGGGTCGGACCAGCCCGTCCGGGTGGTCGTCCGGGGCAGGTCCTTCCCGCTCGCCCCCGGCTCGACCGTCACGGTTGCGCTGCACCTTCCTACCGGGACAGCGGGTACACCGGGGGATGTGGCATCGGCTGGACAGGCGCGGGCGGCTTGACGAATGACTGGTGTCTCGTCGGGTACGCGGGGTGCCACACGCGAGGAGAGCCACATGACGGTCACCGTTCCCGACGTGATTGTTCGCTACTACCAGCTGACCGGCGAACCCGACATTGACGCCTTTGTCTCCTGCTTCACCGACGACGCGATCGTCGCCGACGAGGACCGGACCTACGAGGGCCCGGCGGCGATCCGGGCCTGGCGCGAGCGGACTGCGGCCGAGTTCGATTACAAGTCCGTACCGGAGGCGGTCGAGGAGGAGGCTGGTGGCAACCTGGTGGTGACGACGATCGTCTCGGGCATGTTCCCGGGCAGCCCGGTCCGGCTGCGCCACCGCTTCACGCTTCGCGATGATCTGATCGGCGCCCTGGACATCCGGCCCTAGGGCGGATGCCGCTGAACGCCTCCTGACCGATGCCAGCGGCGCTCCGATCACCACCCGTCGGCCGCCTCGGTGACCAGGTCGGCCAGCGGGGTGGGCGCCAGTGCGGCGTACCGCTCTTCTTCGCATAGCGTCAGCCACCATGAACGAGGATCCGACTCGCACCGCCCTTCCTCCACGGCGATTCGCAGGGATGCACCTGATCTCCGGAGAAGCCGTCGAGGAGATCCCCGTCCGGGATGCGGTCGACGCCTTGGAAATCGCCCTCCGCAGCGCCCTCGATCCCGAGCAGGACCCACCCCGTTCCCGGGTGGCCACCCAGGCCGGCGAACTGCTCGTCATGCCGTCCACCCTGGGCACCTTCTCTGGGGTGAAGCTGCTCTCCCACACCCCGGACAACCCCCGCCACGGACTACCGCTCATCCAGGGAACCTTCATCCTCTTCGAAGGTCCCGAGCAACGTGTGGCCGCCATCATCGACGGCGTCGCCCTGACGAACCTACGGACCCCTGCGGTCTCCGCGCTCGCAGTGCGGCATCTCCTGCCGGACGAGGCGGCCGGAAGACTTCGGCTCACGGTGTTCGGTACCGGACCACAGGCGCGCGGCCACGCCGAGGCGATGCTCGCGCTGCACCAGGTCAGCGAGGTCTGGCTCGTGGGACGCGACACCGCACGCCGCGACCGTCTCGCTGTGCACCTCGCCGGTACCGGCGTTCCGGTACGGGTGTCTGGCCCAGACGAATCCGCAGCTGCGGTAGCGCAGGCGGACATCATCTGCTGCTGCACGAGCGCACCGGCGCCGCTCTTCGACGGCACGCTGGTCAAGGCGGAAGCTGTTGTCGTCGCGATCGGTTCGCACTCGCCGCACCTGCGTGAGATCGATGACACCCTCGTCAACCGCGCGAGCGTCGTCGTCGAGTCCCGCGCGAGTGCCCTGCGCGAGGCGGGCGACATCGTCATGCCCTTGGCTGCCGGTGTCGTCGGCGAGGAGGACCTGTACGCGCTGCGCGATGTCGTGACCGGCAGCGCTCAGCTACCCACCGATGGACCCAGGCTATTCAAGGGGACCGGCATGCCGTGGCAGGATCTCGTCGTGGGCGCCCAGATCTACCGCAGCTACGTCGCCGCACACGACGGCGCCCTTTGATGCGGCGAGGTCCGGCCGGCCCGGTCATCGTCGGCGGGGGATAGCGACGTCCAGCCTTGGCAACCGCTCGGCGGCCAATTCGAACTGACTGCCTTTGTCGGGCTGGCAAGCAACGGCGCCTTCGTGAAGGGCGTCGAACCTGTTTTGCTGGGCCTGTGATGGGGGAGCAACGTTCTGCCAGGCCAGACGACTATCGCGAGATCGCGCGAAGGATGTCAACGACGAAGCGGTGGTCTTCCAGTTGCGGAAGCCCGGAGACGCCGAACCAACCCACCACCCCGGTGGCGCGAACGCGCAGGGGCACCGCGCCCCCGGCGGCCGCATACCGCGAGACCGGCAGTCCGAACCTCTCCACCAGCGTCACCTGCTTGTCCTGGCAGAGCCGTGCCATGTACAGCGACGAGTGCTCGAACCGCATCACCACCCGTCCCTTGCGACGCAGCCACTGGTCATTGTCCAGCGTCGAACCCGGCAGGCCGCAGTGGAACAACTGGCGCCCGACCCGCCACACACCCACGGCGATCGGTAGCCGCTGCTCCCTCGCGGCGGCAACGGCCAGCATCCCCAACTCGTACGCGTCTGACTCCGACAGGGCCGGAAGCTCCAGCTCGCCCTCCTCGCGCAGCAGATCCTCCAGCGTCGGCCAAGGGTCATGGTCAAGTGACATACGCACCTCCTCCTTGTCGAGTGGCGGACTGCCCCGGGTGTGGTTGACTCGCGGGGTTGAGTGGGTTCAGACCGCGTTGCGTGCCTGTTGATTGTCTCAAACCGGATGGGCGTGAGTCGTCGTTGGCGCCGGCGGCGTCGACGCGCTCGACACCGTGGTGGTAGCGAACCGGCCGTAGTGGCAGGGTCAACCCGACCCCGGCATCCGGGTCTGCGACGTACGGGAGGAACGGATGTCACGCAGGGTGTCCCACCCGATCTTCGCCCGGATGTTCGAGCGGGCCAGCGTACGGATGGACGCCGCCGGAGCGGCCGAACACCGGCAGCGGCTGCTGACCGCCCTGGCCGGCACCGTGATCGAGATCGGCGCCGGCAACGGCCGCAACTTCGCCCACTACCCGCCCGCGGTCACCGCGGTGCTGGCGGTGGAACCGGAACCGCGCCTGCGGGCTGCCGCCCAGCGGGCGGCCGAGGCGGCTCCGGTGCCGGTCACCGTGGCCGACGGCGTCGCCGATCACCTGCCAGCCGCCGACGGCTCGTTCGACGCGGCGGTGCTGTCGCTCGTTCTGTGCTCGGTCCCCGACCAGGCCACGGCGCTCGCCGAGGTGCGCCGGGTCGTTCGGCCTGGCGGGCAGCTGCGGTTCCTGGAACATGTCGTCGCCGAACATCCCGGCACCCTGCGCCGGGTGCAGCGGGCGCTCGACGCCACGATCTGGCCCTGGCTCTGCGGCGGCTGCCATACCAGCCGGGACACGGTGACCGCTATCCATACCGCCGGGTTCCAGGTGACCGAACTTGACCGCTTCATGTTCCCGGACACCCCGGTGACTCTCGCGCCCGCCCCGCACGTCCTGGGTCGGGCCACCCGACCCGCCGACACCAACCGTTGATGTTCTCTCCGCCCTAGAGGGCGGAGATTCCCTCCACGCTGCGCGTGGAACACGCGGCGTGTGGGTGGATTCCTGCTTCTCGGCGCGCTGCCGGCACGGGTGCCGGTCTTACGTGCGCTCCACAGGCGTTTAGCCTCGATCCGTGGACGTGGCTTCGAGCTGATCTCGTGATCTACTGAGTCGATCTTGTTCGGCTGGGGGGCGGCTGGTCCGCTGGTCTGCCCAGCGTGCTCGGTTCCTGGTCGTCGGGTGAGCGCGGATGCGGGTGCTGGTGGTGTTGCGTGCGTGCGTGGGGTGGTGTTCAGGTGACGAAGATGGCCCGCCAGAGGGTGGACCAGGCGTCGGCGCGGGGCCAGTGCGTGGG
>JAEVHO010000103.1 GCA_016802835.1 Micromonospora sp. ATA32
GCGAGCAGGTCGGTGTCGGCGGTGGAGAGCAGCAGAATGCGCACGGGAGGCTCCGGAGAGTGACGCACGGACCGGCGCGGAGGCCGGACGGCGCGGGTGGGCGCGGAGGTCAGCTGGTACGGGCCGGCTCACCCGGGCCGGTCACCGGCGCAGTGCCGGTGCGGTACGGGCGGGACGGCGCGAACTCAGCGCCGAACGGCGAAGGGGGCGGCGGGCCGGCAGGCGGCGCGCAGCGGAGTGCGACGGGGGACGCGCACGCCGGCGCGGCGGGGCGCGCTCACGGTCGTGCGGTCGCCACGACGATCATCGTCGATGGGAAAGAAGCCGTGCATCGGGTCCTCCTCGGGTGTCCACGCCCTGGGGTCGTTCCCGACGGCCGAAGTATCCTGGCTTCCGGATCGACGCTCACCCCCGGCCTTCCAACCGCAGACACACGGCCGTGACTCACGAGGGGGGATCGCTCCCCGGTGACAGTGGCGGGACCGCGCCGGAATCGCACCGGCTTCCTTCACTGCCGTCAGGCCGCGAATGCTGCCACACCTCGGGCCGGCCGGTCAACGCCGGCCACCCAGCCCCCCGCCCACCACCCTTCCATCAATGTGTGGCAATGCCGATCGGGTCGGCCACCACAGCCAGCCAATGGCGTTGATCGATCGATCGGATGTCCCGCCATACGGGACGACCCTCGGGGCGTGCTCACCGACGATGACGCCGCTCAGGGTGCTGCGGCGTCAGTGAGAATGGCGTGGAGTCGTGCTCGGCATTCGGCGACGAAGGCGGGATACGTGTGCCAGTAGTAAGAGATTCCGCTGACGCCCACCGCGATGGCCCAGGCGCGGGCGCGGGACCAGGTCAGATCGTCGAGACTCAAGGTGTTCCAGTAAGTCTGTCGTGATTGGGGCGGCAGGTCCCAGACGGTGGAGTGCTCGGCGTCGGGAAACCCGACCGAGAGGGCCCCAAAGTCGATGACCGCGTGGAGCTTGCCTTCCTGGACCAGGAGGTTGGTGGGCTTGAGGTCGCCGTGCAGCCACACGTGGGATCCGGCAGGCTCTGGCAGAGCGAGCGCTGCGCGCCACAACCGTTCCAGAGTGTCGACGTCGAGTTCCGTGTCCACCGTGGTCCGACAGTCTTCGAAACACGTGCTGATCCACTGGTCGCATGCATGCAGGCTGCCCCCGCGGTACCAGCTGAGGTCACCGGCGCGAGTGGCTCCCACCAGGTCGATGTTGTGGAGTTCGCGCACGAATGCCGCCAGGTCGGTTCCGAAGGCGGCCCAGTCCTGCACGGTGTCCGGCTGGGCTTCGTCCCCGCCGATCCAGCGGTAGACCGACCAGGGAAGCGGGAAGGCTCCGGTGGGCGTGCCGGCGTGGACGGGAGCCGGAATCGGACACGCGAGCAGTGGCGCCAAACGGGGCAGCCATTCCTGCTCCTTCCGTACGGACCGCGCCTTGTCGGCGGTTCGCGGAAGTCGCACGAGCAGGTCGTCGCCCAGTCGGTACATGGTGTTGTCCGTGCCCGCACCCGCTGGTGACAACGGTAGGCCGGCCCACTCCGGGCACTGCGCCTCCAGCAGCGACCTGACAACCGCCTCGTCGACCGGAACCTCGTTCTGGTGCAGCGTCATGCCGGAGATCCTTCCGCCCGAGGACACAGGAAGCGAGTGATTTGCGTCCACCACCGCGAGCGCACCGCCGGGCCGATCCTGCTCAACCTGCGCGGCGCGCTCCAGCGCGGTGATCTCCGATGTCGTACCCTGACCAACTTTGATTCTTCAGGAGGTCGAGTTGGCAGAATATTCGCAGGAAGTCACGCAGCGCTTCCAAGGCACCCCCGAGCAGATAGCTGCCGGCTTGGTAGGCGAGCCCCCAAGAAAGTGGCAGTCCATCGTCATCGAGGATTATGACCCGGCGTGGGTGGATCGATTCGCCGCTGCCAGCTCGTCGCTCAACGAGGTTCTGGGTGGCCTGATCATCAGTGTCGAACACGTCGGGTCCACCTCGGTGCCGGGACTGGCGGCCAAGCCCATCATCGACATCGACCTCCTGATCGAGGACACGACGGAAGAGTCCCGCTACATCCCCGCCCTTGAGAGGCTCGGGTACCGGCTCGTCCTTCGAGAGCCGTGGTGGCACGGGCACCGGATGCTCGTCAGCCCTGCGGAGGACGTCAATCTTCACGTCTGGCCGCAGGATGCGCCTGAACCCGTACGGCACAGGCTCTTCCGCAACTGGCTGCGCTCGCATCCCGAAGACCGGGAGCTTTACGCCACGACCAAGCGGCGCCTCGCGCGGGACACCGCGCATCAACCTGGCGACTACAGCTTGGCGAAGAACGCCGTCATCGATGACATCTACGCGCGCATCTTCGCAGCCACCAGCGACGAGGCTCAGGGCTGGCCCCGAAGGGTGACGCATTAGCATCACCGTCGACAAGGGAGCCTGCGCAAGCGAGCCGGAGGGAACAGCCGCCATCGACGCGATCAGCGCCCATCAGCTCGCCGGGCGGGTCTGGCTCTTTCCCGGCGATCCGGACCCGGACAATGTCCAGGCCGGCGTCGCGGTGATCGGCGACGACCGCGGCAGTGTGATCGTGGACGCGGGACACAGCCCTGCGCATGCCCGGGAGATCCAGGCCGCGATGCGCGCCGCCGGGCTGCCCGAGGCCCGCTGGCTGGTCTACACCCACCACCACTGGGACCACGTCTGGGGCGCCTGCGCCTGGCCTGGCGTGGAGATCGTCGGGCACATCGCCGGTGAGCGGCTGCTGCGCGCGGAGGCGGCCCGGCCGTGGAGCCACCGCTACCTGCGCGAGCAGTCCGCGGCAACCCCCGGCTCGGTCCGAGCTTCCGGGCCCGCGCGCTGGCCGTCGACTCCTGGGACGGCTTCGCGGTGCTGCCGCCGACCCGCACCTTCGCCGACGAGCTGACCCTCCCCACCGGCGTGGTGGCGCGGCACGTCGGTGGCCGGCACGCCGCAGACTCGGCGGTCGTGCTGGTCCCCGACTCGGGCGTCGCCCTGCTCGGCGACTGCTTCTACCCGCCGCCGGCGCACCTGCGCGAGCCCGGGGACGGCCTCGACCTCGACCTGGTGCGCGGGCTGCTCGACGACGACTACCACTGGTACGCCGCCAGCCACACCGAGCCGGTGACGCTGGAGCAGGCGCGGGCGGCGGTCGGGGCCTGAGCCGACTCCCGTGCCCCCGGCTCCGACAGCCGGCCTCAGCGCGCCCGGCGCTCCGGGTGGGCCCGGTTCCAGGCCCGCATCCGTTCCGGGTACCCGGTCTTCGCCGCCTCGTAGAGCGGGACGGCGTGCCGCTGGGCGAGCTTCGCGGCGACGCGCGGGTTACCGGTACGGCGTCTGATCCACTCGCCGTCGTGGGCGATTGCCATCACCGTGGTGTCCGTCGCGGTGGTCTCCGGCTCCAGGAAGAACTCCACGCCCTGCCGGCTGGTCACGAACGCCTCCAGCGCGGCGAGGTCCTCCCCGGTCGCCTCCCGGTCGAGCTTCGTCGGAGTCGGATCGGCGGCTCGGGGCCGCCGGGTGAACCAACCCATCTGCCCAGCTCCTCTCCTCGGCGTCCTCCCAGTGCAGCACCGTTTCCTGTCAACCGGCTGCGAGCTTGATGACAGCGTGCTGACCGTCCCCGAGAGCGGGGCGCTGACCGACCCACGGGTCACCGTCCTGGCCCGGTACGACCCCGCTGGCGTGGTGGCCGTCTGCGCTGTGGTCAACCGCCGCGCGTCCGTGGTGGGGGTCTCCAACGTCTTCGCCCGGAGGCGAGACGCCGGGGCCGGCCGGAACGAGCGGTGGCGTGGGTCACCGCGGCTGCGACCGCCGGGCGACATCGAGCCAGGCGAGGAACCGGTCCCAGAGGGCCGACGGCTTCGGGGCCTCGTGCGGGTTCAGGGCGTACAGGTCAGCGGCGGCGTCGTGCAACATGCCAGCCAGGTAGACGGCCAGGCCGATCATGTCTCCGTCGTACTGCCTGAGCAGGGCCACCCGGGCCGCACCGCAGGGCCACGGGTGGGCGTCGACCCGGCACAGCCAGATCGGCCGGATCGGCAGGTGCTCGCGCGGCGGCGGGGTGCTCACCGACGGCCCCCGGTGACCCGGCCGGCCTGACCACCGGTGATCCGCTCGACCGCGCCGGCCGGGTGTAACACGGCGGGCTTCACGGGCGGCTTCGGCTCACCCGCTCGCCAGTTTCGGCATGGCTGGCACCCGCAGCGCCGGCCACGGCGGGACCGATGACGGCCTCCTCGATGCATGGCTTTCCCCTGTCCGTCGAGTGGAAGGGGGCCGCCCCCACCCCTGCACCAGGGCGGCCCCCGCACGAACGCACCCGCCGGGCTCTCTTGCCTCCACCGGCCGCGCCGTTCTGATTGCCACCTTGCCTACCGATGCGGAGCGAACACACTGCGTTGCACTATGTACTTCGGACGTTCGGGACGTTCGATGGAGGCACGAGCATGAATCGGGCAGTGCAGGTAGCCATGGTCGAGGCGGGCGAGACCGCCGACAGCCTGGCAGGTCAGATCGGGGTGGACCCGAAGACGGCCGCCCGATGGGTGAGCCACGGACGTATCCCACAGACGCGGCACCGCGCTCAGGTCGCCGCAATCCTCGGCAAGGACGTCACCGAGCTGTGGCCGGACGTTCTGAAGCGTCGGGAGCCGGCGTGGTTCCGGCCATGGGCGGACATCGAGCGGGAGGCGGTCGCGCTGCGGGGCTATCAGCTCTCGTGGGTGCCCGGCCTGCTCCAAACCGAGGCGTACGCACGGGCCACGTTGGCGGGCGAGGCGCTGACCGCCCAGGAGGTCAACGAACTCGTTGCCGCGCGGGTGGGCCGGCAGGAGTTGTTGCGTCGGGAGCGCCCACCCCTGCTGATCGCGGTCATAGACGAATCCGTCCTTTACCGGTCCTCATACGGCGACCGCAAGCTGATGCGCGAGCAGTGCGCGCACCTGGCCGAGTGCGCCGAACTTCCGTCCGTTCAGATCCACGTAGTGCCTGCCGACGTCGGCATGTACCCGGGTCTCGGCGGACCGTTCACCATCGCCGAGTTGAGCGACGGCGGAAGGGTGGCGCACGTGGACAGTCAGGCGCAGGCGCAGATCGTCGAGCAGGTCGGGGAAATTGCTACCCTGGATCGACGGTGGGAACGCATCCGCGGGGAAGCCCTCCCCCGGGGACGCTCCCTAGAACTGCTCGGGGAAGCGGCACGATCATGGACCTGACCGGCGCGAAGTGGCGCAAGAGCACGAAGAGCGGCAACAACGGCGGTGATTGCGTGGAGGTCGCCGACAACCTGCCCGGCGTCGTCCTGGTCCGCGACACGAAGGACCGCGACGGCGGCATGCTGGCCTTCGGGCCGGCCGCCTGGCGCGCGTTCGTGGCCCAGGTCGCCGAGCGGGCATAGCCAACGGCGCAACCCTGACGGCGCCTGTCCCCTACTCGGGGACGGGCACTGCGCGTACTCCGGCCGGTGGGCGCAGCACCGGGACCAGCGCCAGGGTGGGGATCAGCAGGAGCGGGACGACCAGCAGCGCGCGGAGCGTACCAACGTGGTCGCCGAGCAGGCCGAGCAGCGGCGGCCCGCCCAGGAACGCGGTGTAGCCGATCACCGCGACCACGCTGACCCGGGCCGGCGCCCGATCCTCGTCGTCGGCGGCGGCGCTCATCCCGACCGGGAAGCCGAGCGAGGCGCCCAGCCCCCACAGGGCGACCCCGACGATCGCCACCGGCCCCGACCCGGCCAGCACCGCGAGCGTCGCGCCACCGGCGGCGAGCAGGATCGTGGCCAGCAGGACGGGGACCCGGCCCCACCGGTCCAGGGCCACCGTGCCGACGGTGCGACCGAACGTCATCCCGACCACGAAGACCCCGAAGACCGCCGCTCCGGCGGCCTCGCTGACGTCGTGCCCGTCCACGAAGGCGACCGCGAGCCAGTCGTTGGCGCTGCCCTCGGTGAACGCCATCACCAGCACCAGCAGGCCCACGAGCAGGGTGCGCGGCTCCTTCCAGGCGGCGAGCAGGCCGCCCCGACGGGCCGCCGGGTCGGCGTCCGCCGAGGTGCCGGTGTCGGTCGCCGGCAGGAAGTTCCGGGCTGCCAGCAGGGTGCCGACCAGCACCACCACGGCCAGCGCGGCAAGGTGGGCGGCGATCGGCAGGCCGACCCGGGCCGCCCCGGCGCCGATCGCCGCGCCGGCCACCGACCCGAGGCTCCAGGCCGCGTGGAAGCGGGGCATCACGGTACGCCCCAACCGCCGCTCGACCGCCGCTCCCTCGATGTTCATCGCGACGTCGCAGGCGCCGGAGCCGTAGCCGAGGGCGAAGAGGCCCACCGCCACCCAGGGCAGCGACCCGGCCAGCCCGGCGGAGACCCCGACGACGGTCATGCCCACCGCCACCAGCAGGGTGGACACGGTCACCGTGCGGGCGGCGCCGAGCCGCTGGGTCACCAGGCCGGCGGTCGGCATCGCCAGCAGCGCTCCGATCGACATGGCGAGCAGCAGCAGACCGAGCCGGCCCGCGCTGAGCCCCAGCGCCTCCCGGACCGCCGGCACCCGGGAGAACCAGGAGGCCACGGCGAGGCCGTTGAGCGCGAAGACCACCGCCACGCCGTTGCGGGCGGCGAGGACCGGGCGCGGGATGGCCGGTGCGGTCACCGGGTCGGCGACCGGTGCGTCGGCTGGGCTCACAGGTGAAGATCCTCTCCTCGGGCGTCGGAGACGATCGCACACCTGAGAGCGCTACCAGCGCAAGCCGGTCCCGCCCCTTACCACGGGCGACCCCGTCCCGGCATGATGCCCTGGTGGACCGACTCGGCCGCGCAGGGGCGTCATCCGGGTCCGAGAGCGGGAGGAACCATGACGACGACGCCGCACCGTCCGGCCACCCTCGACCACGTCGCCCGGGCGGCCGGGATGTCCCGCTCGACGGCGTCCCGGGTCGTCGCCGGGACGGGGTTCGCCTCGCCCGCCGCCTGGGACCGAGTGGCAGCCGCGGTCGACCGGCTCGGGTACGTGCCGAACCCGGCCGTCCGGGCGTTGGTGCGCGGTGCCGGCGTACGCCTGGTCGTGGCGGTCGCTGGCACGAGCGCCGCGGTCCTCGACGACCGTACGTCGACCGGGTGGTCGGCGCCGCCGCCCGGGTCTGCGCCCCGCAGGCCGTGGGGGTGGCCCGGCACTGGCTGCCGCTGGACGGGTCGACCGGCCTGCGGCGACTCGCCGAGGACCGGGGGCGTCTGCCCGCGCTGACCACGGCGAGTCACCCGGTCGGCCGGATCGCCGGCGCGGCCGCGACCGCCGTGCTGGACCGGCGCCCGAGCCCACCGGTCACCGCCTTCCCGTCCGCGCTGGTTCGCCGGGAGAGCGCCTGACGGCTCCTGCCTCGTCCGCTTGGAGAGCGTGCCCGCCAGGGTCGGTTAACCGGCGGTCAGCCGGGTAACCCCGCCGGGCGCCCCGCCGACCCGAGGAGGGCTGAGCCGACGTGTCCGAACCTGCGCCCCCGCACCGGCAGCCGGAGGAGAACCCCCGGCACGGGCGGCTGAGGGCGCGACCGGGAGTGCCGCGCACCCACGCCGGCACCGGACTGACGAAGCTGACCGGCCCCGACGGGGAACTGCTGGCCATGGCGTACGCGTCGGCGCCCGCCGACCGGCCGTACCGGCTGGTGCTGCTCCTGCACGGCGCCGGCGGCTCGGCCCGGCAGGGGCTCGACCTGCTGCTGCCGCTCGCCGACGAGCACCACCTGCTGCTGGTGGCGCCGCAGTCGACGTCGAGCAGCTGGGACCTGATCGTGGAGGGCTTCGGGGCGGACGTACGGCGCATCGACGGGCTGCTGGCCACGGTGTTCGACAGTCATCCGGTCGACGACGTGGTGGTCGGCGGCTTCTCCGACGGCGCGTCGTACGCCCTCTCCCTGGGCCTGACCAACGGTGACCTGGTCAGCGCGGTGCTGGCCTTCTCCCCCGGTTTCGCCGCGCCCATGGTGACCCACGGCCGGCCCCGGGTGTTCGTCTCGCACGGCACCGACGACCGGGTCCTGCCGGTGGACGCGTGCAGCCGCCGGCTGGTTCCCCGACTGCACGCCATCGGCTACCGGGTCGACTACGCGGAGTTCGACGGCGGCCACGAGGTGCCGGAGGAGATCCGCCGCCGGGCGGCCGACTGGCTCGACACTGCGGACTGAGACCGCTCAGCGGGCGGGCAGGCCAACCGCCTCGTCCACCCGGCCCAGCACTGCGGCGTCGTCGTCCCCGCCCACGCCGCGCAGCAGGTCGATGGCGGTCGCCCGGACCTGCCCGATGATCATTGCCAGCGGGAGCGTCTGCCCGGGGGTGAAGAGCCGTCCGGCGATGCGTACCGCCTCCAGTGCGGCCACGTCCGCCCGCTCGGCGTGCCGGTCGGCGGTCTCCTCGTGGCCGTTCAGGTCGGCGTCGAGCGCGTCTCCGACGGCGCGGACCCCCTCGGCCAGCAACCGGAGCGCAACGCCGAGCTCGGCCGGGGCGGGGTTCGGCAACCGGGAGAAGGTCACCGCGGCCCGGGCCAGCACCCGGACGTTGCGGACCACGTAGTCGATCTGCCGGACGGAGCCCTCGACCGATCGCAACCGTCCGAGGTGTTGCCGGCGCCGGACGTTGAGCCGCAGCGCCTCGCCGGCGGCGCGTACCGCGTCGCGGAGCCGCTCGACGGCGGCGTCGGCCCGCCGGGCCCGGTCCAGGGCCGCCAGGGCTGCATCGGCGTCGCCACGCGTCAGCGCGTCGGCGATCTCGTCGAGCAGTTCGGCGAGTTCGGAGAAGGTGCTCCGGAACTCGACGACCAGCGGGGCGAGCGGTCGGCGGGCGTCGATCAGCTGGCTGGCCGCGATGGCGACCACGCCACCGATCAGCGCGTCCACGAACCGGAACGGCACCAGCGACTCCGTCGGTGGCGCGACCACGACCAGGTAGAGGGCCGAGACGGCGGCCTGGACCACCGAGACGGTGCTCGCGCCGATTGCCACGGCCAGCCCCACGGTCAGCAGGATGACGGTGAAGACGGTCCATGTGGTGTGCGGCCCGAGGGCCTGGACGACCAGGTCGGCGACGAGCACACCGGCGGCCACCCCGAGCAGCACCTCGACGGCCCGCCGCACCCGCTGCCCGCGCGCCTGGCCCAGCACGATCAGCGCCGCGGCCGGCGCGAAGAACGGCTGGGGATGGCCGACCAGCCGAGTGGCCAGCACCCAGGCGATCGTCGCGGCCAGGGTCGCCTCGACCACCGGCAGCCAGCCCCGACGCAGCCGGCCGGTGGCCTCCCGTACCCAGCTCAACCGGACCATCGTCGCCTCCTCCGCCCGTCGGACCGTCGATCGACCTACCCAGGGTGCTCCCCGCGGTAACAGCCTATGGGCGCCAGGCGGCGGTCGCGGCAGCGTATCCGGCGACGCCGCGGAGCGGACGAGTGGCCGGTCAGGCCTCCGGGTCCGGGCCCGGCTCGTTGCTCAGCGCCTCACGGCGGCGGTCAGCCGGGCGTACTCGGGTGCGGCGAAGAAGCGGGTCAGCAGCTCGGTCGTGCCCGGGGTGTAGTGCCGGCCGTCGAAGAGCTGGTCGGCTGGGACGAAGACGATCGCCGCGCCCTCGCCGACCACCACGTCCTCCTGGCCGGCCCGGGTGGTGCCGCAGAAATAGTGCTTGACCAGGCCGTGTTCGGGCAGCTCCTGGGTATCGAAGAGCGACAGCCCGGCCTCGGGGCGCAGCCCCGTCTCCTCCCGCAGCTCGCGGTCGGCCGTCTCGTCGATCGTCTCCCCCGGCTCCCAGTGCCCGCCCGGAAGCCCCCACACGTTCGGGGGGCGTGGGCGTCCCGGAGCTGGAGCAGCAGCCGTCCGTCCGGGTCAACCAGCAGAATGCAGGCGATGTGGGTCATCCGGCCAGCGTATGCCGGCTCGCCGCACGCCAGGACCGCCCTCGTCGCCTCCCCTCCGGGCGGGCGACCGCCCGGGGGAGGGCCCCGAGCAATCAGGAAAGGTCAACCCTCCAGGATATCGGTCGTACGCTTTTCGCGCGTCGACCGAAAAGGACAGCACCCCGGTAAGATCGGCGACTTGTTTGTGACTGATCGCTGACTGCTCGTCATGAAGGCGATCACACACACTGTCGGCATGAATAGGAGACTCATCCGCGGGAGGACATTCCGCCTCGCGGTGTGTCTCGCCCTGGTCGCGGCACTTACCAGTTGCATGCAGCTCAACCTGGGGCTGACCGTCAACGCCGACGACACGGTCGACGGGCAGTTGCTGCTGACCGCCCAGAAATCCCTGCTCACGTCGACCAACAAGCCCGTGCCCGTGGCCTTCGCCGAGCTGCGCCAGAACATCCCGGCGCTGCCGGCCGGCGACGAGACGGGCTACGAGGACGGCACGTTCTACGGCGTCCAGATCGCCTACCGGAACAAACCGCTGAAGGAATTCTCCAGCGAAAGCGTGAAACTGGTCCGGAATGACGATCTCTACCGGTTCAACCTTTCCCTCGACCCGAAGAAATACGGCGGGAAGGTGGCCGAGCAGAATCCGCAGAACCAGGCCGCCTTCATGAAGCTGATGTCGTTCGAGATATCGGTGACATTCCCCGGCCGGTGATCGACACCAACGGCACGGTCAGCGGCCGGTCGGTCAGCTGGAAGGTGAACTCCAACCAGGACAAGCCCGCCGAGCTGCGGGCCGTCGCCGAGGCGCCGCCGAAACCGTCCGCCTCGGGTGCCGCCGCCGGCGCCGCGACCCTGGCGGGTCCTTCCCCTGGCTGCTGGTCGTCGGCGGGGTGGTCCTCCTGCTGGCAGTGGCCGTGGTCGTCGTACTGCTACTCCGGCGTCCCGCGAAGCCGGCCTGACGGACCGACGCCGGCCATCGGGGGTTGGTCGGCACGGACCCGTCCGCGCCCGCTCCCCAACCACGGGGGCGGCGCATCCACCGGCGGGCTCGCCCCGCCGACCTCACCACCACCACAACCCGGTCGCACCATCCCCGAACCGAAGGGAGATCGCCATGAACGATCTCTTCACCTGGACCGCCATGGGCACCCTGACCGGCGCGAGCGCGGCAACGCTGCTGGCCACCAACGTCATCGGCGGGCTGATCGGCCCGAGCGGCGACAAGGCCCGCAAGTGGATCGCGGTGGGCATCGCGCTCGCCCTGTCCTACCTGACCGCCGCGTTCGCCAAGGATGTCGGCGACGAGAAGTGGATCACCGCGTTCTTCAACGGGCTGGTCATCTTCTCCGCCGCGTTCGGCATCAACCAGCTGCCGCCCGGCAACCGGCAGGCGACCCAGCCGTCGCAGGGCAAGCTCGCCCAGGGGCGCGAGCCCCGCATCCTCCGCTCCTGGGTCTGAGAGGTGACATCATGCTTCCCGGGATCATCACCGCCGTCGTACACACCCTGTTCGGCGCCGCTCTCGGCCAACTGGCCGGCGGGGCCATCGGGCTGCTGATCGGCGCGGCCGTCGGCCTGCTCGTCGGCGCCCCATTCGGCTGGGCCATCGGCTCCGCCCGGGTCTACGGCCCGGACCCGAAGGGGATCTTCCTCTTCGTCGTGGACCACACCTGGAGCCTGCTCAACACCGCCGTCGGCGCGATCTACCTCGCCGTGCACCTCCTGTTCGGACACTCACTCGACCGCGGTCCCTCCCAGGCCAGCTGCCGGGTGAACGTGGTGGAGGGGGTCTCCCCCCGGTACGCGACCACGATCGGCACGGTCTGCGCCGGGTCCAGTTCGGGCATCCAACGCCACGAGGACGTGCACATCCTCCAGGCCCGCATCCTCGGGCCGCTCTACATCCCGCTGGTGCTGGCCAACTACGTGCTGTTCACCATCGCGCCGGTCTGGTTGCTCTACCACGACCACACCAACGCGCCGATCAACCGCTTCACCCGGTACTTCGAGATCGGCGTCTACCCGCACGTGTGGAACGAGGCCATCGCGTACCGCATCCAGGGGACGCCACCGCGATGACCGACCCCGGGCGCGGACCGATCGAGGCGGCCACCGCCGGCCTGGCCGCCTGGCTGACCGGGGCGGCGGGCGACGCCGTCCCGGTCGGTCCGCCCCGGGACGACGACGGCACCGGCGGCGGGCTGGTGCTCTGGCCGTTGGAGCTGCGGCCGGCCCGGCAGACCCGGGGCAGCGGGCCCCGCGAGCCGTACCGGTTCTCCATCCGCTACCTGCTCTGTGTCACCGGACCGGCCGGGCTGCCCGGGCTGGACCGGGTACTCACCGCCGCGGCCGCGCGTGAGCCGGAGGTGCTGCTGGAGGCCGGCGACAGCCCGCTCTGGCAGGCCTTCGGCGTCACGCCGCGACCCGCCCTGCTGATCGACGTGCCGGCCCGGATCGCGCGTCCGCTCACGCCGGCGCCGCCGGTGCTGCACCCACTGCGGCTGCGGCAACTGGAGATGCTCACCTTCGACGGCCGGGTGGTCGGCCCCGAGGAGCAACCGCTGGCCGCGATGCGGGTCGAGGTCGTCGGCACGCCGTACGCCACCCACACCGACGCCGCCGGCCGGTTCCGGGTCGTCGGCGTGCCGCACGACCCGGACCACCCCGGCCAGGTCCGGCTCCGGCTGATCGGCCTGGGCCGGACCCACACCGCCGAGGTGGACCCGGCCGACGACGAGGTCGTCATCGTCTGCCAGCCACCCACCCGCTGACCAGCCTTCCGATCCGCCGATCCGCAGCCGTTCCCGCACAGGAGGACCGATGCCCAACTACTTCTCCCCCGGCATCTATGTCGAGGAGGTCCCCAGCGCGCCCGCCCGATCGGACCGGTCGGCACCAGCACGGCCGCGTTCGTCGGGGTCGCCCCGGACCGCACCGCACACGTCGACCGGGCGATGCCCGTCAACAGCTGGTCGGAGTTCCTGCGGCTCTACGCCGACGGGGAGCACCTGGAGAGCACCCCGCTGGCCCGGGCGGTCTTCGGCTTCCTCGACAACGGCGGTACCCGGTGCTGGGTGGTCAACGTCGGCGAGGGCGGCCAGATCACCGGCAGCGGGCAGCGCCGAAGCGGGCTGCAACTGCTGGAGGCGGTGGACGAGATCTCCATCCTGGCCGCGCCGGGCTTCCACGACCCGGTGTCGCACGAGGCGCTGCTGAGCATGGCCGAGCGGCTGCGGACCATGGTCGCGATCTGCGACCCCGCACCGGACATCGACGACATCTCCGGGCTGACCCGGGTCGCCACCCCGCCGACCGCCCGGTCGTCCCGGTCCGCGGACACCGGCAAACCCGCCGAGGGTACGGCGAAACCGGCCGGCGACACGACCGAGGGCGGCTCCGACGCGCCGACGGCGTACCGGCCACGGCAGTCGGACTTCGGCGCCTTCTACTACCCCTGGCTGCGGGTCCGCGACCCGATCAGCGGGGAGCTGGTGCTCACCCCGCCGAGCGGGCACCTGGCCGGCATCTGGGCCCGCACCGACGCGCTGCGTGGGGTGCACAAGGCGCCGGCCAACGAGCCGGTACGCGGCGCCGTCGACCTGGGATACCTGGTCACCCGGCCGGAGCACGACGTGCTCAACCCCAAGGGCGTCAACGTGATCCGCTACTTCGCGGGCGAGGGCATCCGGGTCTGGGGCGCGCGCACCCTCGCGGCCGAGGCCAGCGAGTGGCGCTACCTCAACGTCCGGCGGCTGTCCATCGCGATCGAGCAGGCGATCGGCAACGGCACCAGGTGGATGGTGTTCGAGCCCAACGACTACTCGCTCTGGCGGTCGATCCGCCGCGACATCGGGGCCTTCCTGACCCGGGTCTGGCGCGACGGCGCCCTGCTGGGGCGGACGCCCGAGGAGGCGTTCTTCGTCAAGTGTGACGAGGAGACCAACCCGGTCGACGTCCGCGACGCCGGCATGGTGGTGGCCCACATCGGCATCGCGGTGGTCAAGCCCGCCGAGTTCGTGGTGTTCAAGCTGAGCCAGTGGGCCGGCGGCACCGACACCGAGACGATTGGAGGCTGACATGCCGACCACGGCCACGCCGCAGCCGGGCGCCCCGGTCGACCCGTACCGGGCCTACAACTTCAAGCTGCTCATCAACGGGATCACCAACGGCCACTTCACGGAGGTCAGCGGCCTGGAGGTGACCATCGCCCGGCTGGCGTACCGGGAGGCGGGCAACGAGCGGATCCGCGCCGTGCCGGGCCAGGTCGACTACGAGCCGGTGACCCTGCACTTCGGCCTCACCGCCTCCCGGGAGCTGTGGGACTGGGTCAACGCCGCCGCGAAGGGGCAGGTCAGCAGGCGCAACGTCTCGGTGGTGCTGCTCGACTCCGCGGGCACCGCCGAGGTGCTGCGCTGGAACATGATCAACGCTTGGCCGACGAGGTGGCGGGGCGCGCATCTCAACACCCTCGCGCAGGAGATCGCCATCGAGGCGCTGACCCTGGCGTACGAGGGCCTGGAGCTGGAGTCGGGCAGTGCGACCGCCCCGGCCACCCCGTAGCTGGCTCGCCGGGCGGCTGCGCTCGGCGGCGCGGAC
>JAEVHO010000104.1 GCA_016802835.1 Micromonospora sp. ATA32
GGGCAGCGGGCTGGGGCTGGCACTCGCCGCCGGGCTGGTCCGCCGGCTCGGGGGCGACATCGCCGCCGGGCACGCCCCGGAGGGCGGGGCGGCGTTCACGGGCTGCTGGAGAACGCGTTGCGCGTCGTACCCACGGGGGCGCCGGTGGTGCTCGCGGTCCGGCCGTCCGGGCCGGACCCGGCCGCCGGCGGGATCGTCGAGGTCCGCGACGGCGGGCCCGGCTTCACCGACGACGACCTGGCGGTGGCCTTCGAGCGGGGCGCGCTGCACCAGCGCTACCGGGGGGGTGCGGAAGGTGGGCAGCGGGCTGGGGCTGGCACTCGCCGCCGGGCTGGTCCGCCGGCTCGGGGGCGACATCGCCGCCGGGCACGCCCCGGAGGGCGGGGCGGCGTTCACCGTGCGGCTGCCCGCCGATCCTTACCTGACCCGAACATCGGGCTGACGCTCCGCTCGTCGTCCCGCGGGACGCTGGTGTTCCACAGACGAGAGGGAGACTCATGGCACGTTGGGGATTCGCCGCCACCACCACGCTGCTCGCGGCGGTCGCGCTGGGCGTCAGCGGATGTGGCGCCGCCGAGGTGGCCGGTGGACCGGCCCGGGAGACCGCGGTCGAGGTCGCGGCGGCGATGGGCGTCGAGGGTCAGGCCCTCGCCGCGATGGGTATCGACGCGGCCGACCTGGACGTGGACACGCTGGCCGCGCCGCGCCGTCCGCCTCGGCCCAGCCGGGAGCGTCCGCCGCCGGTAAGAAGCGGGGCGAGCGGGCGGAGGAGTGGCGCAAGCGCCACCAGGCCCGGGTGCTGCTGCGCAGGAACACGCTGCACGGCGAGGCCGTGGTGCAGACCAGGGACGGCGGTACGAAGACCGTCGCGGTGCAGCGTGGTGCGGTGACCGCGATCGACGGCGACACGATGACCGTCAAGTCCACCGACGGCTTCACCATGACCTGGACGTTCGCCGCCGACCTGCGGGTGGTCGAGCGGCGCGCCACGGTGCAGCCGAGCGAGGTCAAGGTGGGCACCGTGCTCGGCGTCGCCGGAGCCAAGGACGGCGACACGGGCACCGCCCGCCTGATCGTCATCCCCCGCGCCAAGTAGGCGGTGGGGCAACCGCGTGCCGGACTCCGGGCATGGTGCGGCGGCCACCACCCGGCGCACGGAAGCAGCGGCCGTCCCGCCCGGGGCGGCCACTGCTTCCTGGTGAGAGCAGCGGGTCAGTAGACGGTCGTTGAAGTCCGCCCGTCCGGCGGCCTTGACGCACTCCTTTCGGCTCGGTCGGGAGGTTTCGATCGAGTTACCAGAAGGCAACCGTTGGATGCAGATATGTGAATGCGTCTCGGAAACCTTGCGGCGAGGTGCCGATCGGTGCGAATCGGATAGGTCGGACAGCCATCGCCCGGCTCCCGAAGGCGCCGGGAACCACCGTCGCGGCGACGCCATCGCAGCTCTGGGCCGTTGCGACCGCCGCCCCGGCGGCCGGCCACGCTACGCTAGGGCCGACTTACCGTCGCCACCGTGGAGATTTCCGTGAAGCTCTCGATCCTCATGCCGGTCTACAACGAGGAAGAACGCATCGCGGCTGCCCTCAAGCAGGCGTTGGCGGTCGACTACCCGTGCGAGATCGAGCTGGTCGTGGTCGATGACGGCAGCCGGGACGGCACCGGGGAGATTCTCGGCTGCGCCGACGACGCCCGGCTGCGCGTGATCACCCACCAGCGCAACGCCGGCAAGGGCGCGGCCATCAAGACGGCGGTGGACAGCGCCGAGGGCGAATACATGGTCATCCTCGACGCCGACCTCGAGTACGACCCGCAGGACATCCCGAAGCTGCTCGACCCGGTGCTCGACGGGCGGGCCACGGTGGTCTACGGCAATCGCACCTTCGGCAGCCACAGCGCCTACAGCTTCTGGTACGTGATGGGCAACAAGGGCGTCACGATGGCCGCGAACGTGCTGTTCAACTCCTACATCGGCGACCTGGAGACCTGCTTCAAGCTGATGCCGGTCGAGCTCTACCGCTCGCTGGAGATCCGCTCCCGCGGCTTCGGCATGGAGGCCGAGGTGACCGGCAAGCTGCTGCGCCGGCGCATCCGCCCGTACGAGGTGCCGATCAGCTACCGGGCCCGCGGCCGCGAGGAGGGCAAGAAGATCACCTGGAAGGACGGCGTCGAGGCGATCTGGATCCTCGGCCGGGAGCGCGCCCGCCGCCGTCCCGTCGGTTCAGCCCCGCGCTGACCCCAGGAAGGCGCTGATCGACCGCCGCAGGCCGGCGACGTCCAGCCCGTGCCACCGGGCATGGTCGGCCGGGTCGCCGTAGCGCCGCAGGTCCGCCCGGCCCACGCCGAGGGCGGCGAGCCGGTGCGGCACGTCCGCCAGCGCCCGCCCGACCACCGCGCCGGACGTCCCGGCCAGGTACGGCTCGACCAGCACCACCTCGGTCCCGGCGAGCGCCCGCAGCCCCGCCATGTCGAACGGCCGCGGAGTGTGCGTGTAGGCGACCGTCACGTCCATCCCCTCGGTCGCCGCCAACGTCGGGTCGAGCATCGGTCCGACGGCCACCACCAGCGCCGCCCCCCGCACCGCCCCGGCGCAGCACCCGCAGCCGGTCCGCGTCGGGGTACGCCGTGGCGTTGCGCTGCTCGGACAGGCGCAGGTAGACCGGGGTGTCCTCGCCGACGGCGGCACGCAGCAGCGGCGCGACCTCTCCCGGGTGCCCGGGGACCCGGACGGTCCAGCCGTCGCCGAGCGAGTCGAAGAGCGCCACGTCCCCGGGCGACTGGTGGGTCCGGCCCGCGCTCGACCCGTCGTACGACGCGCCGATGCTGACCAGCACCGCGCCGACCCCCTGGTGGTCGAGGTCCAGCTTGATCTGCTCGTACGCCCGGTCGACCAGGAACGTCGCGTACGAGTGCACGATCGGGCGCAGCCCGGTCAGCGCCAGCCCGCCGGCGACCCCGATCATCAACTGCTCCCGGATGCCGACGTTGAGCACCCGGTCCGGATGGCAACGGCCGGCCGGGGCGAACTGGGCGGCGGAGATGTCGGCCAGCACCAGGGCGGTCCGCGGGTCGGAGTCGAGCAGCGCGGTGGTGGTGTCGATGAACGTGGTCCGCATGGTGCTCATCCCTTGCTCTCGACCCGGGCGACCACGACGTGCGGCCGGCCCGGCCGGTGTCCGGTCAGCGCCGGGTACAGGGCGCTCTGGTCCCGGCCGTCGACCGCGTCCGCGGTCCAGCCGTTCACCGTGAACCGGGCGGCGATGCCGCCGGGCCAGCCGTGGGTGGCCGAGGAGTTGTCGACCACGATCGCGGTCAGGTTGTCCAGCCCGGTGGCGCCGGCGTACGCGATCGCCTCGTGGTTGGCGCCCTCGTCGAGTTCGGCGTCGCCGAGCAGGACGTACACCCGGGGGGTCAGCAGGCCCTGGGCGCGCAGCCCGAGGGCGGTGCCCACTCCCAGCCCGAGGCCGTGCCCGAGCGAGCCGGAGCCGATCTCCACGCCCGGCACCAGCAGCCGGTCCGGATGGTGGCCGAGCGGGCTCTCCGGCCCCGCGAGGTCGTCCAGCCAGGCGTCCGGGATGAACCTCTTCGCGGCGAGCACCGCGTAGTAGGCGACCGGCCCGTGCCCCTTGGAGAGCAGGAAGCGGTCCCGCTCCGGGTCGTCGACGGTCTCCGGGGTGATCCGCAGCACCCGGTCGTAGAGCACCTGGAGCACGTCGATGGTGGAGTGCGCGCTGGGCGCGTGTTTCTCGTCGCCGGTCAGCCGGCGGATCAGTGGTAGGAGCGGGGCGTGCCCGTCGGTGGTGAGCGTCGTGGTCATACCGCTAGCCTGTTAGTTGAAGTGCGCTTCAACTCAAGGACCGGGTGATGCACGACTCACTGACCATCGGCGAGCTCTCCGCGCGCTCCGGCGTGGCCGCGTCGGCGCTGCGCTACTACGAGCGGCTCGGTCTGGTGCGCGCCCACCGCACCGGCGGCAACCAGCGCCGCTACGCCCGCACGGAGCTGCGCCGGGTGGCGTTCATCCGGATCTCCCAGCAGGTCGGCATCTCGCTTGAGGAGATCCGGGACGCGCTGGACTCGCTGCCGGATTCGCGCACCCCCAGCCCGCAGGACTGGGCGGAGCTCTCCGCCGCCTGGCGGACCCGGCTGGACGAGAAGATCCGCCTGCTCGGCAAGCTCCGCGACGACCTCGACGGCTGCATCGGCTGCGGCTGCCTGTCGTTGCAGCGCTGCCACCTCTACAACCCGTCGGACACCCTGGCCGGCGAGGGGCCGGGTGCCCGCCTGATGCTGCCCCGCGCCACCCCGGCCGAGCCGGCCGCCGCCCAGGCTGAACGGCTGGGCTCCGCGCGCGCCGACCCGCGCGCAACCGCCGGGTTCAGCGCGTGACGAGCAGCACCTTGCCGATGTGCTCGTTCGACTCCACCAGCCGGTGCGCCTCGGCGGCGTCGGCCATCGGCACCCGGCGGTCCACGATCGGTCGGACCGCCCCGGATTCGACCAGCGGCCAGACCTGCTCCCGGACGCCCCGGACGATCTCCGCCTTCTCGTCGAGCGGCCGGGACCGCAGCGCGGTGGCCGCCACCGAGCCCCGCTTCGCCAGCAGCATGCCGAGGTCCAGCTCCGCCTTGCGGCCGCCCTGCATCCCGATCACCACCAACCGGCCGCCGGTGGCCAGCGCCGCCACGTTCCGGCCCAGGTAGGAGGCGCCCATGATGTCCAGGATGACGTCCGCGCCCCGACCGTCGGTGACCCGCCGGACCTCCTCGACGAAGTCCTGCTGGCGGTAGTCGATCGGGTGCGCGGCGCCCAACTCGCGCAGCCGGGCGTGCTTGGCCGACCGGGCCGTCACCACCACGGTCGCACCGAGCGCCACGCCGAGCTGGATCGCGAAGGTGCCGATCCCGCTGCCGCCGCCATGCACCAGCAGCGTCTCGCCCTTGGCGAGCCGGGCCAGCCGCACCACGTTCGACCAGACCGTGCAGGCCACCTCGGGCAGCGCCGCCGCGTCGACCGGGTCGACGCCGGCCGGCACCGGCAGCAGCTGCCCGGCCGGCACGGCGACCCGCTCGGCGTACCCGCCGCCGGCCAGCAGCGCGCAGACCTCCTGGCCGACCCGCCACCCGGTGACGTCGGGGGCGGTCGCGCTGATCACCCCGGAGCACTCCAGACCGGGGTACGCGGGCGCGCCCGGCGGCGGCGGGTAGTTCCCCTGCCGCTGCAGCAGGTCGGCCCGGTTCACCGCGCTGGCGAACACGTCGACGATCACCTCGCCCGGGCCGGGCTCGGGGTCCGGCACCTCGGCCCAGACGAGTGCCTCGGGTCCACCGGGTTCCGGGATCGTGATCGCATGCATGGCCCAGTCTTACCCGATCCGTCCCTCGGTCCACGCCCGGGCCAGGATCTCGTCCACCGTCTGCTCCGGAGTCTGGTCCGAGTTGTCCAGCCAGAGCCCGATCCGGGGGGTGCCGGCCCGGAACTCGGCGTCGAGGTCGGCGACCGGCCAGTCGCCGTACTCGCTCTTGGGCCGATCGCGCGCGGCCGCCACGCCTGGTCCGACGCGTCCTCGGTCATCTCCGCCCGGCCGTTTGACCACCGTCCTGCGGAAGATGTCCTCGCGCAGGTGCACCGACCGGGGCAGCCGCCGGGCCAGCAGCTCGGCCACTGTGGACTTGCCGGCCGCCATGATGCCGGTGATGAGCACGATCGCCGGGCTGTCCCACCCGCTGTCATCCTCCCAGGGGCGCGCAGAGTGTCGCCCCCGTACAGCCGTCGCCGCCGCGCCGGGACGGGTGGGACGGCGGTCCGCCCGGGGACCGGTCGTGGCAGACTAGGCACGGTCGCGTACCCCTCGGGGCGCGGCCCGGGAGGGTTCGCCTAGTGGCCGATGGCGCTGGTCTTGAAAACCGGTAAGGGGAGCGATCCTCTTCGTGGGTTCGAATCCCACACCCTCCGCCACCGACGATTGTCGTCGCGTCCCGCGATTCGCGGGCTCCGGCGGGGTATGAAGGGGCGCAGGCATCCGCGCACACCGGAAGGACCCGTCCCCATGACCCTGGAACGACCGATCGCCCCGGACCCGTACGAGCTGCTGCCGACCGTTCCGGCGTTCACCCTGACCAGCGACGACGTGCACAACGGCGAGCCGATGGACGCGCGGTACGCGCACGACAGCGTCGGCGGTGGGAACGTCTCGCCGCAGCTCGCCTGGTCGGACTTTCCCCCAGACACCAAGGGCTTCGTGGTCACCTGCTTCGACCCGGACGCGCCGACCGGCAGCGGTTTCTGGCACTGGGTGCTGGTCAACCTGCCGGTCTCGGTGACCGGGCTGCCGACCGGCGTGGGCGGCTCGGCCGACGCCGACCTCGGCGGCGCGTTCAGCGTCCGCAACGACTACGGCGACCACGGTTACGGCGGCGCGGCCCCGCCGCCCGGCGACCGCCCGCACCGGTACGTCTTCGCGGTGCACGCCCTGGACGTGGCCGGCCTGGACCTGACCCCCGACGCCACCCCCGCCTACGTCGGCTTCAACCTGGCCTTCCACACCCTGGCCCGCGCCGTCATCCGCCCCACCTACCAGATCAAGGAATGATCCCTCCCCGCGCCTGATCCCCGCGATCTTGCAGTTTCCGCCCCGACACAACGGTCACAAGCCGCGGAACGGGGGCGCGATATGCAAGATCGCGGGGTTGGGACGGGGGCGCGGGTCAGGCCGGGACGCGGGCGACGGCGAAGACGGACTGGCCGAACGGGGGGCGGACGAGCTGCTCGGCGGCCTTGGTCGCGGGCAGCACCAGCGTGTCGTAGACCTTGACCATCGGGCCCTCCTTCGGCATCAGCCGGAAGACCTTGGTGGCCATGAAATAGCCGATCAGGCCGAGCGCGTTCGCGTAGTGCAGCGTCTCGACCCGCAGGCCGGCCTCGGTGAGCGCGGCGCCCAGGGTCTTCTTCGTGTACCGGCGCACGTGGCCGGTGGCGATGTCCGCCGGACCCATGGCGAACTGGAAGGCCGGCACGATCAGCACCACGGCGCCGCCCGGGCGGACCAGCTCACGCATGCTGCGCAGCGCGCCGACGTGGTCCTCGATGTGCTCCAGCACGTTGTACGAGACCGCCGCGCTGTAGTCGGCCCGCTCCGAGTGCGGCAGCAGCATCTGCCGTACCTCGATGTTCGGCTGGTCGGCGAGGCGCTCCTTCAGCGAGACCAGCCGGTCCGGGTCCGCCTCGGTGGCGGTGAACCGGGGGAACTGCGGCGCCCACTCCAGCGCGTAGTCGCCGAGACCGCTGCCGATCTCGATCGGGTTGTCACCGAGGTGGGGCACGGCCAGCTCGACGAACCATCTGCGGTGGTTGACCGCGGTCGCGAGGCCTTCCAGCACCTCGGACTGGACGCGCTGATCCCCAGTGATTTCTGCCATGCGTCGATTCCTCACGGTATGACTCGACCTGCGCCTGGACCGACAGAGTGAACCATCCGGGCGGACGGCGGGAGAATCGGGGCACCGTGGTGGCCGAAATGTGTCGGGGGTGGGCACGTGATCGGCGGTCGGCGAACCCGGCAGATGGTACGGCATTACGCCGAAACGTGCACGGTGGTGCCATCCGCTGACTACTCTGCGAATTGCTATGACTACTCCCGAATCGGACCTCGCCGCCGGCGGTTCCGGCGCCGGGGGCGCCGATGCGGGGCGCGACCGGGCCGCCCCGGCGCGGCCGGGGTGGTGGGTGGATGCCGCTGCCCTGCTGAGTTTCGCGCTGCTCGCCTTCTGGGTGACCGCGCGATTCTGGGTGCATTCGGAGGCGGGAGTCCGGGACAACCTCTCCGACCAGGCGCAATTCGAGTGGATGATGGCGCACGGCGCACGGGTGGTGACCGAATTCGCCTATCCGTTCGCGTCGAATCGGATGAACGTGCCCGACAGCGTGAATTTGATGGCGAATACGTCTGTATTATCCATTTCTCTGCCAATGACGCCGATCACCCTGCTCTTCGGGCCCCGCGTCGCGTTCCTGGTCTTTCTCACCGGCGGAATGTTCGCCACCGCGACGGCCTGGTATTTCGTCCTCTCCCGGGTGCTGATCGGCTCCCGGGCGCCGGCCTGGCTGGGGGCCGCCTTCTGCGCCTTCGCCCCGGCGATGGTCTCCCACGCGAACGCGCACCCCAACATCGTGTCGCAGTTCGTGGTGCCCCTGATCATCTGGCGCGCGCTGCGGCTCGCCGAACCGGGCCGGTGGCTGCGCAACGGTGTCCTGCTCGGGCTGCTGATCGTCTGGCAGGCCTTCATCAACCTGGAGATCCTGCTGATGACCGCCATCGGCACCGGCGTGCTGGTGGCGGCGCTCGCGCTGGGTCGCCCCGACCTGCGCCGGGGCGCCCGGTCCTTCCTCGCCGGACTGGCCGTCGCCGCCGCGGTCGCCGCCGTGCTGCTGGCGTACCCGCTCTATGCGCAGTTCTTCGGGTCGGGCGCCTACCAGGGGCTGTCCCGGCTGATCCGTGGCTACCGCACCGACCTCGCGTCGTTCGTGGCCTTCTCGCGGGAGTCGGTGGCCGGCGATCCCCGGGCCAACGCCCGGCTGGCCAAGAACCCGACCGAGGAGAATGCCTTCTTCGGCTGGCCGCTGGTCGTCCTCGTGGCCGCCCTGGTCTGGTGGTTGCGGCGCAACGTGGTGGTGCTCGGCCTGGCCGCCCTCGGTCTGCTGTTCGCCGTGCTCTCCCTCGGCCGGGAGGTCCGCTTCGATGGCCGGGACACCGGCGTGCCCGCGCCCTGGGCGGTCCTGGAGAACCTTCCGATCCTGCACTCCGTGGTGCCGACGCGGTGGGCGCTGGCGATCACCCCGATCATCGGGGTGCTGCTGGCCCTGGGCGCCGAGCGGGCCCGGACGCTGGCCCGCCAGCATCCCGCCGCGCGGCCGCAGATCCGGCTCGCCACCGTCACCGCGCTGGCGATGGCGCTGCTGCCGATCCTGCCCACCCCGCTGCCGTCGACCCGCCTCGACCCGACCCCCGACTTCGTCACCTCCGGGGCCTGGCGGCCGTACGTGTCGGGCGGCCGCAGCGTGGTCACCCTGCCGCTGCCGGACAGCGACTACGCCGATCCGCTGCGCTGGTCCGCCGAGACCCGGCTGGAGATGCCGCTCGCCCGGGGCTACTTCCTCGGGCCGGACACCCGACCCCGCGCGCCCGAGGGGAGGATCGCCCTGTTCACCGCTCCGCCCCGTCCCACCAGCAGCTTCTTCGGCACCATCCGGCGTACCGGGGCGGTGCCGCCGATCACCCCGCAGTCCCGGGTGGCCGCGGTCGACGACCTGCGGTACTGGCGCGCCGGGGCGGTGATCCTCGGTCCGCACGAGCACGAGGACGCGCTGCGTCGCGGGATGACCGAGCTGACCGGGATCCAGCCGGTGCGTACCGGCGGGGTGTGGCTCTGGGACGTCCGCCCGCTGACCGCCGACCGGCCGCGCTGATCGGCGGGGACGGCTGATCGGCCGACCGGCGGACCTGCCGGGCTGATCGGGCGGACGGCGAGGTCGACGAGCCGGGAGGTCAGGACGGGCGGACGCAGCAGCCCTGGCAGATCTTCGGCCGGGGCAGGGTGAAAGCCAGGCAGCAGGTCCGGCGCTGGACGGTCGGCTCACCGGCCGGGCCGGGCACCAGTTCGACGAGGTCGGCCAGGTCGAGCGCCGCCAGCAGCGTCTCGATGCTGCGGACCGAGGAGCCGGGCAGCGCGTCGGCGGCCCGGAGGATCCCGTGTGCGATGCCGGACGCCACCGAGCCCAGCAGGGTACGGGTGCCGATCCGGACCTCCGCCTGGATGCCGCGATCATCGGGGCGAGGTGGGCGTCGAGCAGCGAGGCGCGGAGCACGGCGAGCAGCTCGGTCTCGCCGGCGACGATCCGGACCTCGGGGAGGCCGGAGAGAGCCAGCGGGTCGTTGGGCAGCACCGCGACGGTGGTCGAGCGGCGCAGGCCCATGGTGAGCAGCGGGCGGTGGTCCTCGAAGTGGATCAGCACATCGGCCGGGTCGAGCAGCGGCACCCGCCGGGCGGAGGCCCAGCCGAGCACCACCGGCAGGGCGGCCCAGTAGCTGTACGACTTCCAGGCCAGGGCGGCGCAGGCGTGCGGCGTACCGCCCCAGCGCTGCGTGGCGGCGTGCAGGAACTCGGGCAGCCGGGCCCCGTCGACCAGGGCGGTCGCCGGGCTCCAGCCGAATTCGTCGGTCACCAGCAGGCCGGGCGCGAGGCCGGGCAGGTCGTCGGTGCCGAACATGGCGCGCAGGGCGGCGGTGACCGGGGCGAGCGGTGCGGCGGCGACGCCGCGCCCGGGCATCACCGCTGTCACCTGATCCATCTCCTGTCCGAGACCGTCTGAAGCGTCATCCGCTGAGCTAAGGCTAGCCTAACCATCCCGGCCAGGCCGAGGGAAGCCTCGACGAAGGCGGATCGAGAGGCCCGGGTCACTCGGCCGGCGGCCGGCGGGCCCGCGCGTCGGCGTACTACCCGGCCCCGGGGAGGGGAAACGCCACCGGAGGTAGGTCGCGGGGCGAGGCAGCCATCGATGGCCATTGTTGAAATGTCAAGCCGTGTGTCGGCAAAACGGCACTTCCGTGTCCGATTGGCCACCGAACGTGAAACTGATATTCCCGGCCACGAGGAAGCTGATGACGACCTCCCCCATCGAGCGGGCCGCCGACTCGTTCGCGGCCGAGCTCGCTCGGCACCGGACCGGCCGAGGGCTGTCCAAGAAGCAGCTCGCCACGCTGATGGGCTTCGACCCGTCGTACGTCAGCCACGTGGAGGGCCGCCGACACCGACCCACCGAGGACTTCGCCCGCCGGGCCGAGGCGGTCCTGGAGGCCAGCGGCGCGATCTGGCAGCGCTTCCGGGAGTACGACGAGCTGCGGCACGGTCGGTCGAAACCGCCGCACCGCGACCACCCGCTGCCCGGCCAGTGGATGCCGCCCGGCACCGGACTGATCGTCGAGCGGGAGCTGGCCACCCTCGCCCACCTCGGCGACGGCTACCGGTGCGTCATCCGCCGCGAGCTCTACAACGCCGGGACCGAACCGGTCACCCGCTACCTGGTCCGGGTGGCCGTCGACCGCTACCCCAACGACCCCGGCCGTTCCAACCGGCACCACCGTGAGCGCCCGCTCACCTTCGCCGAGCTGCGGCTGCGGGCGTTCCGGGACGACGGCGGCGAGCCGGAGCCGATGCACTGGCGGGCCAAGCACGACCGGGACGCGTTCAAGGAGATCTGGCTGCTCTTCGAGAACGCCGACGGCAGGTTCCCGCTCTACCCCGGCGACCGGGTCACCATCGAGTACGAGTACCGCGTCGGCCAGGACAAGTGGGGCCCCTGGTTCCAGCGGGCCGTACGCCTGCCCACCCGGCGCCTCGCGGTGCGCCTGGACCTGCCGGTGGAGCTCGACCCGCAGGTCTGGGGGGTGGAGACCTCCCTGTCGGCGGAGGAGGGGCCGCTGCGTACCCAGGTGCACCGGCACCAGGAGGGCGACCGGGCGGTCTTCGACTGGGAGACCGTCGACCCGCCGCTGAACGCCCGCTACCGCCTCCAGTGGCGGTTCCGCAGTCAACCGCCCGAGCCCGAGCCGGACGCGTCGGCGGCCGGCGGCCGGGTCCGGGCCAGTGAACGGATGCGCGGGCTCGGCATCGTCCAGCGCGGCGCCGACCTGCTGCGCCAGCCCAGCCGCCAGTTCGACCTGCCGCGCGACGAGCGGACTGCCCGGGAGATCGTGGACCGGCTGTCGGCCGCCCTGGTACGCCTCGACGAGCTGCATCCGTTCAGCAAGGGCGTCGGCATCGCCGCCCCGCAGCTCGGCATCGACTGGGCGGCCGCGCTGGTACGCCCACCGGACCGGACGGCCGACCCGATCGTCCTGCTCAACCCCCGGCTGGTCGACGCGTCCGCCGAAACCGACGAACAGTACGAGGGCTGCCTCTCGTTCTTCGACCACCGGGGCCTGGTGCCACGGCCGCTGCGCATCGACGTCGAACACGCCCAGCGGGACGGCGGCCGGATCATCACGTCGTTCGAGTACGCCATGGCACGGCTGGTGGCCCACGAGGTCGACCACCTGGAGGGACGGCTCTACGTCGACCGGATGACGTCCGGCGTGCCGCTCGTGCCGGTCGAGGAATACCGGGAGAGCGGCACCCCCTGGCGCTACTGCCGGGGGACCGGGCCGCGTGCCCCAGGGGGCAGGGGCACGCGGCCCGGTTGGGGGAGGAACGTCTCAGAGGGCGCCGAACGTGTCGTACCGGATGTTCGGCGGCGGGACCTCGTCCTCGGCGAGCGCCCGCAGAGTGGCCCTGACCATCCGGGCCGAGCCGGAGACATAGCAGTCGTGCGACGTCCAGGGGCCGTACCGGCTGACCACGTCGGAGATGTCGCCCTGCTCGCCGTCGAAGCCCGGGTCCTCGCTGCATGCCGGGGTCACCGACAACCACGGGTGCCCGGCCACCAGTTCCTGGAGCCCCGCCAGGCCGTACAGGTCCTCCGGGCGCGCGCGCCGTAGAAGACGTGCACCCACCGGGTCCGGTTGACGCCGGTCAACTCCTCCACCAGCGCCTTCACCGGAGCCAGGCCGACCCCGCCGGCGACGCAGAGGATGTCCCGGTCCGACGACCCGTCCAGCGTCATCGACCCCATCGGCGCGGCCAGCCGGAGCAGGTCACCCAGCTTCGTCCGACGGACCAGCGCGCCCGACACCCAGCCCGCGCCGGGCGTACGGACGTGGAGCTCCAGCACGTTGTCGTCGTTCGGGGCGTTCGCGATCGAGTACGTCCGCCAGACCCGCGGGTGGTACCGGGGCACCTCCACGCTCAGGTACTGCCCGGCCCGCCAGGACAGCGGGTGCTGCAGCGCCCGGACGGTCAGCACGGCGGTGTCCGGGCCGTACCGCTCGTGGGTCAGCACCTCGGCGTGCCAGAACGGCGGGTCCTCGTCGGCCGCCGCCCCGGCCTGCATCTTCTCCGCGATCGCGGCGTACGCGTCCCGCCACGCCTGGTCGTACTCCAGGTTCCAGCCGTCCCCGGCGGTGCTGCGCAGCGCGTCCAGCAACGCGACGCCCATCGTCGCGTAGTGCTCGGCGTCGACGTGGTACTTGCGGTGGTCCCGGCCGAGCTGGCGGAGGAACTCGTCGAAGCTCTCCGGGTCGCCCACCGTGTGGATCGCCGTGATGATCGCTTCCAGCAGCCGGTCGCCCTGACCATTCATCTGCACCGGGAAGAGCTGCCGCAGCTCGGGGTCGAGCAGGAAGAGCCGGGCGTAGAAGTGACCGCTCAGCCGTTCCCGGTTCTCCTCGACCAGCGTCCAGCTCTCCTTCAGCAGCCGTGCGAAGTTCTCCACGGGGGCACGCTCCTTCGGTGACGGCGGATCGGGCCTCCATAGAATGTCCACGGAGCGTGCCGCCCGGTCGCACAGAATGTGCGACCGACTCACACCGTCCGGCAGCCGCTGTCCGCCCGGCCCCGGGAGTCGGGCACAGTGGTGCCGTGACGGTTGAGCTCACCCGACCGGTGTCCCGCCGGACCCTGGGGACCGAGACGCTGCTGGTGCTCGGGCTCTCACTGGGGCAGTCGGCGGTCTACGCGCTGGTGTCGATCATCGCCAAGCTGACCGCCGAGGGTCCGCTCTCCCAGCAGACCGCCCGGCTGAACACCTCCGCGTCGCCGCGTCCCTGGCTGGACCTGACCTACCAGCTGCTCGGCATCGCGTTCGCGCTGCTGCCGGTGCTGCTCGCCGTACACCTGCTGGCCCGTGACCCGGGCGATCCGGCGCGGACGCTCGGCGCGGACCTGCGCCGGCCCGGATCGGACCTGGTCCGCGGCGCCGGCCTGGCCGCGTTGATCGGCCTGCCCGGCCTGGCGCTGTTCTGGGCGGCCGCGCAGCTCGGCGTCAACGCCACCCTGGTACCGGCCGGCCTGCCCCACCTCTGGTGGGCGGTGCCGGTGCTGATCCTCGCCGCGGTGCAGAACGCCGTCCTGGAGGAGGTGATCGTGGTCGGCTATCTGGTCACCCGGCTCCGTCAACTCTGGTGGCGGGTCGGCGCGATCATCGCGGCGAGCGCCCTGCTCCGCGGCTCCTACCACCTCTACCAGGGCTTCGGCGCGTTCGTCGGCAACGCGGTGATGGGCGTGGTGTTCAGCCTCTTCTTCCTGCGTACCCGGCGGGTGGTGCCGCTGATCGTCGCGCACACCCTGCTCGACGTGGTCGCCTTCGTCGGTTACTCGCTGCTGCCGAGGGCGTGGTTCAGCTGGCTGTGACCCGACGGCCCGGGGTCTCGCGGTAGGCGGTGGCTGCCCGGGCGGCGAGCCGCTCGGCGGTGGCCACGTTGCCGGCCGCCGCCATTAGGACCGCGCCCCCGGCAACAGCCGGGAGGCCAGTCGCAGCGCCAGCCAACCGCCGGCCTGCGCGGCCAGCGGCGCCGCCAGCCGCCAGGCCACCTCGGCGCCCGGGGGCCACGGCTCGTCCGCCGG
>JAEVHO010000105.1 GCA_016802835.1 Micromonospora sp. ATA32
CCGGTGCGGTCCGGGGCGAGGCCGGTGACCGCCGGCAGGGCCAGCGAGAGGTTGTCGGACAGCCCGTTGTGCACGGTGATGGTGACCGCGTCGCCCTGGTCGACCACCAGCACGGTCCGGGCAGGGTGGCTGCGGCGGTGGCATCGGAGGCGAAGCCCCAGATGGGTACGGGCGTAAACGGACGCTGCGTCGCCGTACCCGCTGGGTCGCCCCGCCACCCGACGCGCCAACCGCCACCTGGCGGGCGCCGAGGGCGGTGTGTCCGGCCTCGTAGAGGTAGGTCCCCGGCCGGTGCGCGGTGAACGTGTAGCTGCGGGTGCGCCGGGTGCGCACCGGTGCGGTCCGGGGCGAGGCCGGTGACCGCCGGCAGGGCCAGCGAGAGGTTGTCGGACAGCCCGTTGTGCACGGTGATGGTGACCGCGTCGCCCTGGCGACCACCAGCACGGTCCGGGCAGGGTGGCTGCGGCGGTGGCATCGGAGGCGAAGCCCCAGATGGGTACGGGCGCGGCGGCGCCGGGCAGCACCACGTGCCGGGCCGGGCCCACAGCGCGCAGCTGGCCGCGCCGGCGGTGAGCTGGCACCCGGTCTGCGGCAGCGCGCCCTGCGGTGGCCCGGGCGGGCCGGTGGGCAGCCCCCGGGTCACCGCGACGGTCGGCGCCACCGCCGGCGGGGCGGTGTGGTGAGCCTCCGTGGCGGCGTACGCCCGTGCCGGCACCGGGCCGAGCACGAGCAGCGCGGCTCCGATCCCCGCGATGACCCATGGCGTGCGGAACAGCCTCATCGTCGACTTTCCTTTCCGAGTCATGCCGGGCACCCCACGGGCGGGTCGATGCGGATCAGCGTCATCATTCCGCCGAAGCTCGCCCCGTAGTTGGTGGCCTGTTCCAGCGCGTGGCTGTGCGCGACGTGGTAGTACTCGCCGCACTGGTTGTTCTGCACCACTCCGGGCGGCAGCTCACCCTGTTCGCCGCCCAGGTACGGGTTTTCGGCGAACCAGGTCTCCGGGCCGGGACCGACGATCTGGTCCTGCAACGACGGCAGGGGCACCGGGATCGGGTTGCCGTTCGGGTCCCAGTGCTCGGCGTCCTTCCACAGCATCAGCGTGTCCACGGTCTGGCCGGGGGCGACGTCGATGAGGAAGTTCGAGAAGGACAGATCCTGCCCGCCGGGGCCCTGCGCCGGATGGCCGTCCCGGGCGATGAGCTGCTCGTCGCTGCCGTGGGGGTGGAACGGGTAGCTCACCGAACCGGCGTTGAGATAGCGGATCAGCGCCGGTTTCGGGTTGCTCACCGGGTCGTACTTGCGGATGTGGATCAGGGCACCGTACGGCTGGGCGGGCAGCCAGTCCGCGTGGTTGGGGGCGATGGTGTCCGGCATGCTCCGCCCGTTGATGGTGAAGTACCGGGCCTTGTACCTGCTGAAGTCGTAGGCGCGCCGGCGTTCGACCGCCAGGTGCAGGTCGGGGTCGATCTCACCGAGCAGGTAGAGGTACTCGTGGCCGGGGTCGAAGGCGGAGTCCTCGCGCCCGTTCTCCCGGTCCGGGTGCCCCGGCGGCCGCACCACCAGCGCGCCGTACAGGCCCATCTGCACCTGCTTCTGCACGTCGGTGCCCGACTCGTACAGGTAGCTGCCGGGCGGGCCGGCGGTGAACGTGTAGGTCACCGATCCGGAGCCCGCCGCGGCGGTGGTGGTCAGCGAGGTGAGGTTGCCGGTGTCGTCGGTCTCCGGCTGCGCGGCCTGCCCGTCGGCGAGCACCTGGACCTGCCCCGGGAAGACGATCGAGGTGGCCTCCGGCAGCGTGTTGTGCAGGATCACCGTGACCTTGGCGCCGGAGTCGACGCAGAGCGTCGGGCCGGGAAGCTGGAAGGCGCCCCCGCTGGCCGCGTAGCTCCACATGTAGATGGTGTTGCCGTCCGGCATGGCGGCGTAGCCGCCGGCGGCGGTGAGGTCGAAGGCGTTGCCGCCCGAGGTGAGGCAGTCCAGGCCGGCGGGCGCGCTGGCGGCGACACCGTGCGGCCCCGGAACGAACAGCACGGCCCCGATGGCCAGCACGAGCGGTAGCGCGGTCAGCCGCTTCAGCCGGCCACGGTCGAGACGAAGCATCTGGGTCCTCCACCCCTCGTCAGGCGTTCGCCCGGGTCTGCCGCGCCAACGTGCCGGGCGGCGAGACTCGGATCTCGGTCAGCTGGCCGCCGCGTCCCCCGCCGGCGTTCGCCAGCGACGTCAGGTCGCGGTCGTAGAGCAGGTAGGTGCCGGCGTCGGGGGCGGTGAAGATGACGTCACGGCTCTCCCCCGGCCCGATCTCGACGGTGTTGGTCACCTGGAACTCGGCGCTGCCGTCGCGGCCGCGCAGCAGCGCGGCGTCCTTGCCGACCACCAGCAGGTCGATCCCGTCCACGGTGACCGCGTGGTTCTGGTACCCGAGGTTCGCCAGCCGCAGCAGCACCCGCTCGCCCGCGTTCGCGGTGATCAGCGAGGAGATCGGCTGGTAGCGCAGCCGGCCGGCGGCCGGGCTGAGCGGATCCCCGGACGGGGCGAGGGTGTCCGGATAGCAGCGGCCGTTGAAGGCGAAGAAGGACGGCTTGTAGTCCGTCCAGTCGGTGGTCTGGATGTGCGCGTCGCGGTAGTGGGCCTCCGCCCACACCTCGGTGAGCATCAGCGCGAACTCGCGGTCGTAGCCGGTGGAGCCGTCCTCGTCGTTGTAGACGTACTTCCCGGGCGGCAGGTCCGCGGTCCCGGCGTTCTGGGTGGGCCGGATGTAGACGATGCCGGTCATGCCCATCTGCACGTGCTCGACGTCCTCGAAGTGGCAGTGGTACATGTAGGTTCCGGCGTCGTGCGGGCGGTAGAAGTAGGTGAAGTCCCGGCCGATCGGCACCGAGATGGACAGCTCCGGCACGCCGTCGAAGAGCGGGATCGCGTTGCGGAATCCGTGCCAGTGCACGGTGTGGCCGTCGGTGAGGTCCGGCCGGACCGACAGCCCCAGGTTCGTCAGCGTGATCTTGATGTCGGTCTCCTGGTCGAAGCCGAGCAGCGGGGCGCTGATCTGCGCGTGTCCCCGCTCGGCGGTGACCTGGGCGGCGGTGCGTCCGGTGACGTCACGGAACCCGAAGACGTAGAGGTTCGAGTCGGGCGGGGCGAGCGGGTCGGGCCAGAACGGGCTGATCGCCGGCGCCCCTTCCGGCATCGACACCCAGCCGTCGGTCGCGGCCAGGTGCAGCGCCGCCGTGGGGTTCGGCAGCGCCCGCGGCAGCACCGCGGCGGGCCGGCGGGGCTGCGCGTCGGAGCCGCCCTCCGGCAGGACCGCCCAGGTGCCCAGACCGGTGACGCCGGCCAGCAGCGAGCGCCGGGTGATGCTCCGGTGCCGTACGGGATCGGACACGATCTCCTCCTAGCGGACGTCGGGTCGGCGGGGTCGCCGGTCGCGGCGGGTCGCGGACCGGCCGGATGTTGGTTGGTCGCCACCCGCGGCGCGGGTGACGGTGGCGGCCGACCGGGTCGGCCGCCACCGGTCGGTCAGGGAATCTCGTCCGCGCCGCTGTCCGGGCGGGACGTGCTGCGGAGCTGACCGTCGATGTCCCGCGCCGGCGCGGTCACCGTGAAGGTGCCGTAGGTCCGGGACGGAACTCCGAGGTTGCTGGCCGACGACGTGGCGCCGGACAGGTGGTAGTCCCCCATCCCGGTCAGTGGGAGCTGCTGGAGCACGATCACCGCCTGTCGGAAGGACGGGAAGGTACGGGAGGTCTGGATCGACACCGAGACCGGGAACGGGCTGACGAACCGCGGATCCAGGCCAACCCGGTTGGTGCCGCTCAGGCTGGTGCCGGTGGTGGTCTGCAGCACCGAGTTCGTCGGGCTCAGCGGGCCCACCCCGTCGGCCGAGCCCATGTCCCAGTTGCGGACCGGGTCGCCGGCCGGCGCGTCGGCGGCGCCGATGCCGCTGACGTACACCCCGTTCCACTCGCCGGCCCGGTTGTCCCAGAAGATGTTGTTGAACAGCTTCGGCTTGCTGAAGGTGGGGGCGCCGTCCGGCAGCGTCGCCTGCAGCTGGTCGCTGTTGGCCGCCGTGGACAGCCCCGCGGGCGCGGCCCGACCGGTGCTGGTGGCCGCCGTCGCGGTGGTCAGGTTGCCGGCCACGGTGTTGTTGACCATCCGGACGTCCGGTGCGTCATCGAGCGCGACGCCGCCGCCCTCGTGGGTAGAGATGTTGTCCACCACCACGTTGTTGGTCACCGAGATCGGGACGTTGCCGGCCTGGAGCAGCCGGACGCCGCCACCGTCGTCGTTGGCCAGGTTCGCCTCGACGACATTGCCGTCGATCTCCACCGCGCCGGAGCCCGGGGAGAGCTGCGCCGGATCCGGCGGCAGCTCACCGGCGACCATGATCCCGCCGGCCTCGTCGTAGGACTGGTTGAGCCAGATCCGGTTGGCGGCGATCCGCCCGTTGTAGGACAGTCCGTAGTGGCTGATCCCGCCGCCGTACTCCGCGGAGAAGTTGCCGCAGATGGCGTTGTGGTCGACCGAGTAGGCGTTGCTGCCGGCGAAGATGCCGATCGCGCCGGCAAGGTTGGTACCGCCGTTGTCCCGGATCTGGTTGCGGGCGATGGTGACGTGGTCGTTGCGGGTGTTCAGGTAGGGCGTGCCCACCCGGACCGCGCCGCCGTACGAGCCGCTGTTGGCGACGATCACGTTGTCGGTGATCTTCGTCCAGCGGGCCGCCCCGTGCAGATAGATCCCGCCGCCCTGGGTCACCACCGCGCCCGGCGCGCCGTACGGGGTGTGCACCCCGCCGGTCACGTCGTTGACGTTGCCGGCGAAGTCGGACTGGTTGCCGCCGGTGATCCGGAAGCCGTCCAGGGTCGGCGCGTTGGTGGCGACGAACTGGTTGTCCCGGGCGAGCACGGTGACCACCGCGCCGTCCGGCACGGCGGCCGGGCCGGCGTGCGGGATCGAGGCCACCAGGTCCAGCCACGCGGTGCCGGACGGGTTGTCGATGCCGAAGGACCGTCCGTCCAGCACCGACCCGGCCACCACACCCCCGTCGGCGTACCGGCCACCGGGGCCGACGCCCTGCAACCGCACGGAGGAGTGCACCACCACGTTCTCGTAGTGGACGCCGGTCGGGTTGTCCGGTCCGGGGGTGTTGGGCCAGACCGCCACGACCGCGATGCCGCCCGCGCTCGCCGCCGCCTCCAGCGCGGACTGCACGCTGGGGTACGTCGTCTCGCCGGGTCGCAGCGCCGAGGCGGTGGCGCCACCTGGAACAGCCGTGGGTTCGCGGCGCCACCGATGCCGGTGCCGACGGTGGCGCCGAGCAGCTGCAGGGTCAGCCCGTTGGTGGTCTGCTGGCCGTTGTCGGCGGTGACGGTGAGCGCGAACGGGGCCGCCTGGCTGGCGCCGATCGTCACCTCGATCCGCCGGTCCGACCAGGAGTTGACGGTCACCGACGGGCTGACGACGTCGCCGGCGAGACTGACCGCGCTGCGCGGTCCCCGGGCGCCGAAGCCGCTGCCGGTGATGGTGATCCGCCGGTCGGTGTCGGTGCTGCGCAGGAACGGCCGGGAGACCGCGAAGAGCTGCGGGCTGTCCGCCGCCGGATCGCACTGCACCGGCCCGAGCTGCCCGGATCCGGGCGAGATGCCCACCGCCGCGACCTGGGTCGGCGCGGTGTCGGTCACCGTGTAGAGCCCGGGCCAGGCCTGGAAGTTGGTGGCGATGGTGCGGTACCGCGGGTTGTAGTTGCCGTTGACGTGCCCCGGTTGGCCGGGGTCGTTGCCCACGAAGCGGTACATGTTCGGGCAGGGACCGGCCGGCAGCGGGCAGTTGTAGGTGCTGGTGGACGGCTCGATCGCCTCGTACATGCCATTGAAGTCGGTGTCCACGGTGTCGACCAGACGGCCCGCGAAGTCGTACAGGCCGACCGGCACGTTCGGGATGCCCTCGGCCTCACCGTAGTTGCTGCTGCGCTTGTCCCGGGTCAGTCCCAGGTCGTTGATCACCAGGCCCCAGAAGTGGGTGGGCAGCGGCACCGGGGTGAAGAGGTTGAAGTTCGGCGCGGAGGCCTGGCCGCCCCGGACCTGCACCAGCTTGGTGTCGCACAGTGGCCGCTGCTGGCCCTCGAACGGGCTGCCGCCGCCGTCGACGAAGCCGGGGTCGGTCACCTGCACGGTGTGCAGGGTGCCGGCGCAACCGGCGGTGATGCCGTTGCCCTGCGACGGGGGCTCGCCGGGGGCGGGCACCGGGTCGGGCGGCGCCGGCGGTCACCGGCCTGGTCCGCGCTGGGCGGGAAGTTCTCCTGCGGCAGGAAGCCGTCGCCGTCGAAGACGTTGACGTCCTCCTCCTGGGTGGGCAGGTAGACCGCCCCACCGCCGACCGGGTTGGTCGGGCTCTCCACGGTGACCAGGTAGTCGTCGGCGACCAGTGGCTGGGTCTGACCGTCCGGCAGCGGGGCGTAAAGCGGCATCTGGTGGTCGGCGGCCGGGTTGGCCGGATCACCCGGCGGGATGAGGTTGAGCGTGGAGTCGGCGAAGGCGTAGTTGCCGTTGACCGTCTGCCCGAAGTTCGTCGGGTCGTTCTCGCTCGGCGCCGTCTGGAAGCCCATCATCGGCGCCTCGACGCACATCTGGTTCGCCTCCCGGCCGAAGTCCGGCAGCGCCAGCTGGTCGGTGAGCGGGCGGCCGTCGAACAGCCGGGCGGTGCAGCCGCGACCGGGCGACCAGGTCTCCGAGGTGTACGCCTCGTTGAGTTCCGCTCCCCGCTTGAGCGAGCCGTCCGCCTCGCGTACCGGATCGCCGTTGTCGTCGCGGACCACCGCGTACAGGTGGACCTTGATGCCGGGGATCCCGGGCTGGTACGGCTCGGTGGCCGCGTACTGCGGGTCGAGCTCGTTGCGGGTGGTGTCGTAGGTGACGGTGCCGGCGATGCCGCCGTTCTCCGCCCCCCGGTACGGCTGCACACCCCAGTCGACCCGGCCGGAGAGCCCGATGACCGGCAGCACGTTCACGTCGACGGCCGCACCGAGCAGGGTGGTCGGGCTGGGCTCGTTGGCCGCCTGGTAGGTGATCCCGGTGGTCTTGTAGCGGGTGTTGAACGCCTCCAGCACCAGCCACTTGGTCAGCGGGTACGCCTCCTTGATGGCGTAGTGGCCGGCGGTGTCGGTCACCACGCTGTTGGTGGCCTGGTCCATCAGCGAGTTGTCGCGCTCCTTGAGCACCACCGGGAAGCGGGGCACCCCGGTCTCCCCCGGGTCCTGCCGTCCGTTGCCGTTGGTGTCGACGAAGACCGTGCCGGTGATCTCGGTGAACCAGCCGACCAGCGGCTTGGCGCCAAGGTCGACGGCCTTGCCGTCGCTCACCGTGACGTTGAACGAGTCGAGCAGCATCTCCTGCGGCCCGTCCCAGAGGGTCAGCTGGTAGGTCCCGTCCGGAACGTTCGGGATGGTGAACGACCCGTCCGCGGCGCCCCGGTCGAGGTAGACCATCTGGTCGCCGTCGCCGAGGTCGGACAGGGCCACCCAGGGACGGCTGAGCGGCCCGGCGATCTTCGCCCCGGCCACCCCGTCCGCCGGCAGGGTGACGCCGCCCTGGCCGCCGACGTAGGTGAGGGCCTGCACGGCGGTGCCGGTGATCCGGCCGGTGGCGGTGCCGGTCAGCGCCTTGGGCGAGACGAACCCGAAGTCCACGTACGGCACCGGCTCACCGCCGAGGCTCTGCTCGGTATCGAAGCCGGTGTCGCCCTCCTGGACCCAGATGTCCCAGTCGTGGCCGCCCTCGAGGGTGGTGGTCTGCACCCAGGTCCGGCCGCTCGGGGCGACGACCTGGGCGGCGTAGCGGTTCGGACCCAGGTTGGGGATCAGGATGTCGCCGTTGGCGTCGCTGCGGCAGCCGGTCGACTCCCTCTCGATCTTCGGGCGGCCGTCGACGAAGACGATCTGCCCAGCCAGATGGGTGGGGTCGGGCGCGCTGTGCGCGTACGCCGTGCAGAGCGGGTTGCCGTAGTAGTCCGTGCTCACCTCGCCCATCACGTCGCTGAGGTGCGCGGTGAAGCCGGCGAGGCCCCGCTCCGCGCCGACCTCGTACGTGCCGTCCACCGGGACGCTGTCCTCGAAGACGCGGATCCGCACGTTGCCCAGCGGCAGCGGGTACGGCTGCATCCGTACCTGGACCGGGGTGGTCTGCCCCGCCGTGACGGTGAAGTGCGCACCGTCGATCTTGTAGCCGTCGGCGGTGACCGAGATCAGGTACCGGCCGGCGGGCAGCCCGTCGAGCGCGGTGTCGCCGGCCAGTCTCGCCTGGTCGCCCTGGGCGACCACCGGGACCGCTCCGGGCGTGTTGCGGATGGACGGCCACCGGCAGTGGTCGGCGAAGTCGGGGGCGCTGGCCACGCCGGCCCGCGAAGGCAGACAGTGCTCGGCCGCCTCGTGCGGGTCGCCGGTGTCGTCCGCGGTGATCAGCCAGCGGTAGCTGGTGACCGGGTCGCCCTCCCGGATCTGCGGCGCCGGGCCCACGGTACGGGCGCTGCTGACCTGGAGCGTCGCGGCGCCGGTGGTGGCCTCGGCGGCGGCTCGTCCGGGCGGTACGACGAATCCGACGAGCAACAGGCAGCTGGCGGACACGAACCAGCGGGGCCATGCGGATCGGCGTGACATGCCCTCACCCCCTCGGTCAGCGGAGAGCGGTCCTGGCGCGGGACGCGGTAGGACCGGTGACCGGAGCATGGGCAGCGGGAGGCGGGCGATGAGGCTTTATGACAGTGCCGTCATCCGACCGTCATCCGCCGTCGCCGGCGGCATGTCGGATCGGCGACAGGAAGAACCTCCGTTCGGCGGTGGTACCCGAAACCTGAAGAGGGCTTCATAGAGACACCACCTTCTCGGACCTGAGGGGGATCGGGTGGGACGAGTGCTGGTGATCGAGGACGACGACCGGATCGGGCGCCTGGTCACCCGCGCCCTCAACGGCGGTGGCCTGCTGACCGAGCGGGTGGCGACCGGCACGGCCGGGCTGGACGCCGCCCTCGCCCGGGAGTTCGACCTGGTGGTGCTCGACCTGATGCTGCCCGGCATGGGCGGCCGCGAGGTGCTCGACCAGCTCCTGGCGCAGCGGCCCGGTCAGCGCGTCCTGGTGCTCTCCGCCGTACCGGAGATCAGCACCCGGGTGGCCGTCCTGGAGGCCGGCGCCGCCGACTTCCTGGGCAAGCCGTTCGCGGTGGCCGAGCTGGTGGCCCGGGTACGCGCCCGGCTGCGATCCGCGGTGCCCGGCGACGCCGCCCGCTGGCTGCACGTCGGCCCGGTCCGGCTCGACCTGCACCGCCGCCGGGCCACCGTGAAGGGGGTGAACGTGGAGCTGCCGCTGCGGGAGTTCCTGCTGCTGCAGCACCTGATGACCCGGGCGGGGCTGCCGTGCAGCCGCGACGAGCTGCTGGCCGACGTGTGGGGGCTGAACTTCGACCCGGGCAGCAACGTCGTCGACGTCTACGTCCGGCGGCTACGCGGCAAACTCGACCGTGCCGACCGGATCGAGACGGTACGCAGTGTGGGCTATGCGTACGCCGCCAACTGACCGGATCCTCGCCCGGATCTGGATCCTCTTCGCGTCGATCAACGTCGCGCTGATGTGGCTCCTGCCCGGGCAGGAGACGGTTCCGTTCCACTTCGTCTGGATCAGCCTGGCCCTGGTCTACGGGTTCACCAGCTGGCCGTTGTCCTGGATGGTGGTGGCCCTGGTCGCGGTCATCTCCAGCACCGGCGTGATCCTCGCCCACCACGCCGCCGTCGGCGAGATCCGCTGGGAGGAGACCGCCGAGGAGCCGCTGATGGCGGTGATCTTCATCGTGATGGCCTGGCACGTGCACCGACGGCACCAGCTGCTGGCCGAGATGCAGCGGATCGGTGCCGCGGAGCGCGACCGGGCCCACCGGCAGGAGCTGCTGGTCCGGCTGGCCTCGCACGAACTGCGCACCCCGCTCACCATCGCCCGCGGCTACACCGAGCTGGTCCGCGCGGCGCACGAGGACGACTCGACCACCGAGGACACCGCGGTGGTCCTCGAGGAGCTGGACAAGGCGACCCGGATCGCGCACCGCCTGGTCACCTTGATGCAGCTGGAGCAGCCGCATCCGGTGCGGCCGGTCGACCTGGACGCGGAGCTGGCGCGGATCCGCCGCAGGTGGGCACCGACGGCCGACCGCGCCTGGTCGTCGCGGTCGGAGATCGGGCTGACCCGGTTCAATCCGGAGCGGCTGGAGGCGGCGCTGGACTGTCTCATCGAGAACGCGGTCAAGTTCACCGGGCCGGGCGACCGGATCGAGGTGGTCGGCCACCGTGACCAGGACGGCTGGACCGTGGAGGTGGTCGACTCCGGGGTCGGCATCGCGCCGGACGTCCTACCGGAGCTGCTCGCCGGGCCACCCGGGCTCGGCACGGCCACCGGCACCGGTCTGGGACTGGCCATCGCCAGGGCGGTCGCCGGCTCGCTCGGCGGGTGGCTGACCATCGGGGGCCGGGGGGGGCGGTGGCACGCGGGTCGGCCTGCGCATCCCGGAACCCCCGCCGTCGGCGGCACCGGCTCCCGCTGCCGGACGCGATCCCGCGCCCGGCCGGGCGGAGCGAAAGCTGCTCACCACGTTCGGCGATGGGCCGGTGGTGGTCGGGCCGGCCCTGCCGGCGGGTAGCCGGGAATAGTGGCGCGGCGCGCCGGCGGGGTTCACCGCCGCGCCGCGCGACCCGTCGTCAGTGCCGGCGGAGGACCTTGCAGATCTCGACCGGCTGCGCCGGCGCGCCGTCGACCGGGGCCGGGTCCTCGGGGGTGGCGGCGATCCCACCGGCGGCGATCCGGTCGAGCGTGGCCAGACCGGCCTCGTCCACCGAGCCGAATACCGTGTAGTTGGGCCGCAGCGCCGAGTCGGCGTAGACCAGGAAGAACTGGCTGCCGTTGGTGTCGGGGCCGGCGTTGGCCATGGCGAGGGTGCCGCGGGCGTAGAGCCGGCGGACCCCGGTCGGGTCGGTCGGCGCCGGGGGCAGGTCGGTCGGCAACTCGTCGGCGTAGCGGTAGCCGGGGCCACCCTCGCCGGTGCCGGAGGGGTCACCGCACTGCAGGACCTTGAGCGTCGGGTACGCGGTCAGCCGGTGGCACGGAGTCCGGTCGTAGAACCGGTGCCGGGCCAGGTGCAGGAAGCTCTGCACCGTGCACGGGGCCTGCTCGCGGTCGAGGGTCAGCCCGATCGGGCCCTGGTTGGTCGCCAGGGTGACCCGGGTTGTGCCACGGCTGGGCGTACGCCTCGGGTCGGGCGGCAGCGGTACCGGCCGGGCCGCCGGCTCGTCGGGCGTCTCGGTGTACGCGCACGGCCCGTGGGTGGTCTTCGGCTCGGCCGCGGTGGTGGCCGCCGAGCCGGCCCGCGACCGGCGCGGCCCACGGCGGCGGCGCCGGAGCCGACGATCAGCGCCCCCGCTCACCAGCGCCAGGCCGGCGAGCCGGGTGATCGCACGGGCGGGCGGCTGGTGTACGCCGGTCGACGACACGACGCGTTGCGGTCGGGGTTGACTCGACACGTGGTTCCTCCCCTGGACTCGTGGTGCCAGAAAGCCCGGAGTCTATGGAAGGAGTCGTCCGTTGTCGATGAATGCGGGTCGGTCGAGCGGAAGCCCGACCAGCTGGGCCGGCGCGAGGCTCAGACGAGGCGGCGCCGGACCAGGACCCGCAGCGCGACGTAGCCCGGCAGGGACGGCAGCCAGAAGGTCGCCAGGCGGTAGATCAGCACCCCGGCGACGGCGGTCTCCGCCGGGACGCCGTAGAGCAGCAGGCCGGACACCAGCGCTGCTTCGGTGGCGCCCAGCCCACCCGGGGTCGGCGCCGCGGACGCCACGCCCTCACCGACGATGCATACCAGCACCACCGGTGGGATGAGCAGCGGGTCGGTGGAGAGGCCGACGGCGAGCAGGGCGAGGTAGAGGCAGACCCCGTAGGCCAGGGTGAGCCCCAGGCACGCCGCCAGCAGCCGGGAGATCCGACCGCTGCCGGCGAGCGAGCGTACGGCGTCGATCACCTGGCGGCGGGCGACGCGGAGCCTGCCCCGCAGTCGCGGCAGGGAGACCGCCGCGGCGAGCAGCAGGACGGCCAGGACGACGAGCAGGATGGTCAGGGCCTTGTCGGTCGCGGCGCCGGTCAGGTGCACGGTCGGCCCGCGGGCGAAGGGAAGCAGGACGGGCAGGAGCAGTCCCACCGAGAGGACCCCCGCGACCCGGGTGGCGGCGACGGCGGTCGCCGCCACCGGCAACGGCAGCCCCTGCTGGCGGAGGTAGCGGAGGCTGAGGGCGGCACCGCCCACCGCCCCCGGGGCGATCCGGTTGGCGAAGGCCGCCGCGAGCTGCACGACGACGGTGACGCCCAGCGGGATACGGTCGCCGGCGGCGAGCCGCAACGCGAGGGCGCTGAGCAGGTAGGTGGCGGCCGAGGCCAGCAACACGCCGGACACCGCCAGCGGGTCGCCTGCAACACCTCGCGCAGCGCGGTGCGGACCTGGCCGATCTGCGGCAACAGGAAATGCACGAGCAGGCCCAGCATGACCAGGAGGAAGATGTCCCGCCGGCTGATCCGGACCACCCGGGCCAGTTTCTCCTCGTGCTCGGGGCAGCGGCGGTGGATCTCGTCGCGGATCTCGTCGAGCAGCCCGGGCCGGTCGTGCGCCAGCCGCCGGCGGCCCGGGACAGCAGGGCCGGCTGGAGGTAGGGCAGACTGTCCGCGACCGGGCCGACGCCCAGCTGACGGACCGCCTCGGCGACGGCGGGTCGCACCCCGGCCAGGTACGCCAGGGTGGTCAGCAGCTCCACCAGGTCCCGGGCCCGCTGATCGGGCGTCGCGTCGTCCGTGCCGGACCCGAAGCCGACCAGATACGCCGAGGAGTCGTCGACCAGGACGTTGGCGGCCCGCAGGTCGCGGTGAGCCAGCCCGGCCCGGTGCAGCAGGGCCACCTGCCGGCAGACGTCGGCGAGCGCGGCCGCGCCGAGACCGTCGGTTCCGAGCGCGTCCAGCGGACGGCCGTCGACGAACTCCTGGACGAGCAGCGCGTCCGCCGCCGGGTCGGCGGCGGTCGCGACGAACCGCGGGGTATGCACCCCCGCCCGCTCGGCGAGCAGCGTCAGGTACGCCTCGTGCTCCGTCTTCTGCCTCGCCGTGACGTACGGCGGCTCGTCCTCCACGCCGAGGTAGCGCAGCCGGCGGTAGAGCCGGTAGAGCCAGTCCGCGTCGCGCTGCCGGCCGCCGGTGGCCTTGACGAAGAGGCGCCGCCCGTCGCTCGTGGTGGCCCTCCAGGGATGCGAACCGCGCCCATCCCCGGCCATGGGCTCCAGCCGCGCCACGTCGATGCCCTTGCGCCCGAGCACCTGGCGGATCCGTCCGACGGACTCCGGTGACCCGATGTCGCCCATGGCCAACCTCGTGAGGCTGGCCGCCAACCACCCGATCAGCAGGCCGACGAGCACGTCGACCGGCAGGTGGGCGCCGACGCGGACCCGGGCGACGCAGACCAGCCCGACGGCGAGCCAGACCAGCCCGCGGCGGTGCCGGGGCACGGCCGGGGCGAGCACGACTCCCAGGGCGGCGGCCACCGCCACGTGCCCGGAGGGTACCCGAACCCGCCGGTCACCACGTCGTGGAATCGGACGTCGGGGAGGAACGCGGCGGGCCGGGGCCGACCCACGGCGATCTTGGCGGCGGCGGCCAGCCAGTACGCGACGTTGCCGGCGACCAGCAGGTCCCGGGCCAGCCGGATCCGCCGCGCGCCGGCCGCGCCCGCCGCGGCCACGAAGACCGCCGGGTAGGAGCCGAGCTGCATCACCAGCACCAGCAGCGGAGTCACCGGGCCGGGGATCTCGTTGATCAGCGCGAACAGGTCGCGTTCCCAGCGGCCGGGCGGCCGACGCCGGGCCCAGAGGCTGATCACGGCGAGGAGACCGCCGGAGACCACCACGTTGAACACGAGCGCCGGCGACGGTCGGCGCGTGCGTGACATCGCCGGTCCTAGGAGCTCGACGTCGGGCGGCCGAGCCTAGCCGCCGAGATCGTCATGACGGCACACAGCGATCGGCATGATCCGACCATATGCGCAACAGTCGCCTGGGACGGGGCCAACTGTCACGATCCGGCCGGTCGCCGTCGGGGTCCTCGACCTCGATGTCCGGCACCGGGATGCGCGCGGCCGGGAGCGCCTGGCGTCGCGCCCGGGCGGGCGGTCTAGTCGGACCGGCCCCGGTGTGCGTCCCGGCTGCGTCGCGCCGCCACCAGGACCAGCAGGATCGCGATCGCGGCGACCGCCAGTGCGACGAGCCGTTCCGGCACCCGGCCAGCCCGTCGCGGCCCGCTGAATGCGGTCCGCCCGCGACGTCCCCGATCGGCCGGGCGGGACGCCGTCCGGCGAGGCGCTCGCCGAGGTCACCCTCCCCCGGCTCGACCAGCCGCCGACCGAGGCGTCCCGGGGCAGCGAGAA
>JAEVHO010000106.1 GCA_016802835.1 Micromonospora sp. ATA32
AACCCCGGTTGGGGCTGGGACGACATGCTGCCGGCATTCAAGGCGATGGAGGACCACCAGCTCGGCCCCTCGCCGATGCGCGGCGCCGGTGGCCCCTACGGCGTCTCCATCAGCGAGGACGACGAAGAGGTCACCACCGCCATCCTCGCCGCCGCCGAGAAGGTCGGCTGGCAGCGTTCGACCGACACCAATGCCCACGACGACGAACGCATCGGCTTCACCCCGTCGTCGATCAAGAACGGTGTGCGGGTCAGTGCCGCCAGCGCTTTCCTGCGGCCAGCGCTCAAGCGGCCCAACCTGACCTATCTGAAGCGGACGAAGGTGGGTTACCTGCTCTTCGACGGGCACCGGGTCGTCGGCGTGCGTGCCACCCGGAAGGGGTCGGGGTACCAGGACTATCTGGCGGCCAAGGAGGTCATCTTGTCGGCCGGGACGATCGAGAGCACGCTGCTGCTGGAGCGATCCGGCATCGGACGACCGGAGGTACTCCGGGGCGCCGGGGTGGACGTCGTGGTGGAGAGTCCGAACGTCGGCGAGCGGGTGATCGAGCAGCGGGGCGTCAGCTTCCAGGTGAAGCTGAAGGACCAGATCGGCTTGACCCAGCGGCTCAACTCCGTGCCCAAGGAGGGCTGGGAGGGGTTCAAGTACCTGCTGACCCGCCGCGGCCCGATCGCCACAGGTGGATACGATCTCCTCTCCGCCTTCAAGTCCTCCCCAGAGCTTGAGCGGCCCGACATCCAGGGGATCTGGCTACCGATGGCGCTCGATGCCTCCTCGCCCACTATGAAGCTGGCCAAGCACTCGGGGTTCATGTTCGTGGGGTACAAGATCAGGCCGACCACCGAAGGCTCGATCCACCTCGGTGGGCGCTTCCGGAGAACGCGCCACTGATCAACGCCCGGTTCCTCGAGACTGAGGAAGACCGTACGGCAACCTCGAAGATCCTCGATCGGGCTCGCGAGGTGGTCGCCCAGAGCCCGGTGGCGGACCTCGTCCAGGAGGAGGAGTTCCCCGGCCCCAAGGTGTCGACACCGGAGGAGGTTCTCAGATACTCGATCGACACCGGAGGCGGGATCTACCACGCCATCGGCTCGGCAGCCATGGGGCCGAACGATGACGATGTCGTCGACTCCCGCCTGAGGGTGCGAGGGGTGTCCGGGCTGCGAGTGATCGACGCTTCGGTCTTCCGGCAGCAGCCGTCAGGCAACACGGCGGCACCCACCATGGCCCTCGCGTGGCGCGCAGCCGACCTGATCGAGCAGGGCGAATAACAATGCGAAATTGCACAGAAGGGCAGCCCGCCCGGTCGCAGACGCGAGCCCTCGCGTGACCGCGCGGTAGCCCCGGACGGCACCACGGCTCCGTCAGCCCCCAGCGCAGACGGAGCCGTTGCCGTTCCGAAGATCAGAAATCTGTGACTGGGTATGTCCACACACCTTCTCCAACAGACCCGTGACGTGTTCCGATACCTACGGGATCCGCAGGAGACAGCCCCAGCGGAGCGGCGGGAGCTGTAATCGCCGCCAGCAGCGGGGCGTCCAACGCGTCGATGGGAGGATGGCCCCTGGAACCTTCGGGTATCCGCTTATGCCGCTGATAGCGAGCGCACCGGCCGTCGGCGCCCATCACCGTCCGTATGCCAGCGCAGTCCTCCGCAGCGTCTCCGGACGCACGCTCGTGCCGAGTTGAGGACGTTGGGGTTACCTGACAAGCTGCGGCGGTGCCTGATCGTTTTCCCCTCCCTTGGCCGCGATTCGAGCTCGTGCCCGTCTCCGGCGAGCATCTGCCGAGTCCCTGGGCGGAGCGGTACCCGACGGTCGAGGTGCCCGGGGAGCTATCGGTCGCTGGCTGCCGTCCCGTGGCGCTGAGACTCGTCACGATGCCGGACGGTCGAGACCTCATACAGTTCGGTGAGCTTCCCTTTGGCGCGTTATGCCTCGACTCGTCCGACGGACGCGTAGTCGATATCGTCATCGACGGCGCAGGCAATCTCGTGCGTGGTCCACTACTGGTCAACTCCGGCCCGCGGCAGTATGTCGTCACTGTGGAGCGGGCGACCGCTCGCTTCCCGTATGACGACGGCTCCGAAGACGCAGACTTCGACACCATCGCTGATGATCTGCGAGCCCACCTCGCGCCGATCGACCCGCCGGCCTGGGACGGCGATGGTTACTGGGACACGTTCTACTGGGACCTCACCACCGGCGACTATCACAGCAGCCTGTTTAGGCGCCCCTGAGCCACAGCACTTCCATGCCACCGGCCAGACGTGACGGTGCGTCGCGAGCGATCGGGCAGCGAACATCCGACTCTGCCGATGTGAGTGCGCCTGGATCCCGAGCGCCGGACACTAGATTCACTCCATGTACTCGACCCAGGTATCCCAACTCGTCAAGGCACCGCGCTCAGCCGTCTATCGGGCACTGCTGGACCCGGCCGCGGTCGCCGAGTGGCGGGTGCCCACCGGCATGAGCGGTCACGTGCACGAGCTCGACGCGCGCGAGGGCGGCTCGTTGCGCGTCTCGCTCACCTACGAGGCGCCGGACAATACCGGCAAGTCGACGGCACACACCGACAGCTACCACGGCCACTTCGTCAAGATCGTGCCCGACCAGCAGGTGGTCGAGATCGTCGAGTTCGAGACCGACGATCCCGCGCTCCACGGCGCGATGACCATGACCACGACGCTCACCGACGTGGACGGCGGCACCGAAGTCGTCGTCGTTCATGAAGGCATTCCCGACGCGATCCCGGCCGAAGACAACGAGACGGGTACGCGCATCGCCCTGGCGAACCTCGCCAGACTCGTCGAATTGGGCTAGCGCGGCCCTGTCATGCCGCTGGTCGCCCAGTCATACCGATGAGGGATGTTTCGCGAACTGGGCCCGCCGGTTAGGTCGTGGCGCCGAGCAGGGCATGGGCGTGGCGCAGCGCCGCCTGTGTGGTGTCCGGGCTGGCCGGCAGGAGCGGCAGTCGTACCGCGGCGGTGGGAATGCGGCCGTGCGCATGCAGAACCGCCTTGACGACGGTCGGGTTGGGCTCGGCGAACAGCGCCGTCGACAGGACCGCGAGACGGCGCCCGATCGTTCGCGCCCGGCCCACGTCGCCGGTGCGCCACGCGTCGGCCAGCTCCACGAACTCGGTCGTGGCGACGTGCGCCGAGGCCACGATGCCGCCGTGCGCACCAAGTGCCAGAAGCGGCGAGATGAACGCATCGTCGCCGCCGAGCACGGCGAAGCCGTTCGGCGGATCGGCGAGGAACGCGACGGTATCGGCATCGATCCCGCCGACGGCGTACTTGACGCCGACCACACCTGGCAGGTCCGCCAGCCGCCGCAGGGCATCCGCAGACAGGTACTGCCCGGTCCGGTACGGGACGTGATAGACGACGAGCGGTACGGGGCTGGCGGCGGCCAGGTCGGCGAAATAGGCAAGCACTCCCGCCTCACCCGGGCGCATGAACGGTGGCACCAGGCTCAGCGCAGCCACCACCTCTGGCCGGTCCCGCAACGTATGTAGAGCCTCTGCAGTGCCAGCGCCGACCAGCAGCTGCGCGGAGCGTTCCCGGCAAACCCGAGCGGCGACATCGACCACGGCGCGCTGCTCCGGGCCGCTGAGCGCGGCCGGCTCTGCGGTGGTGCCGAGCGCGACCACGCCCGTCGCTCCGGCGTCCAGTACCTGGTGCGCCAGGGTTTCCAGCGCGTCGAGGGCTACGGCCCCGGCGGCGTCGAACGGGGTGATCAGCGGAACGTACACACCGGTGAGAGTCGTCATCCGTCCAGCCTGTGGCGTCCGGGCACTGAAGGTCCAGTTCACCTTTCTCAACAAACTCGTAAGCTCAGCTAATGCTCGACGTCCGCCGACTGCGCCTGCTGCGCGACCTGGCTCACCTTGGCACGATCGCCGCCGTCGCCGAGGCGCACACGTACACACCGTCGGCCGTCTCTCAGCAGCTGGCCGCGTTGGAGCGGGAGGCGGGCGTGCCGCTGCTGGAACGCACCGGCCGCCGCGTCACGCTCACCCCCGCCGGTGCGGTCCTTGTGCAGCACGCTGAGACCGTCTTGGCCGCCCTCGAGCGGGCGACCGCCGCGTTGGCCGCCGCAGGCACCGGCCTGTCCGGTCCGCTGCGCATCGGCGCGTTCCCCACCGCGGTACGCACGCTGCTGCCGGCCGCGCTGGTCACGCTGGGTCGCGAACATCCGGGGCTCGAGCTGATGGTGAGCGAGCTGGACCCGGCCGCGGTGCCGGACGCGCTGCGCGACCGGCGGCTCGACGTGGGGCTGATGCACGACTACGACGTGGCACCGGTCGAGCCGGACCACGCCCTGGACGGAGCGCCGCTGCTGGACGAGACGGTATTCCTCGCTGTGCCCGCCGCTGCTCGTGCGGCCCCGGACACTGACCCGATCCGCGGCGCCAGAGACGCCGCTGGATCGTGGGCAGCCCCGGCACCCTCTGCCACACCGTCGCGCTACGAGTCTGCCGGACGGCCGGCTTCATGCCCCAGGTGCGCCACCACGCCGACGACTTCGCCACGGTACTGGCGCTGGTCGCGGCCGGCCAAGGGGTCTCGCTGGTGCCACAGCTCGCCGCAGCGCAGCCACCCGCCGGGGTCCACCTCGTCCCGCTGCCCACCCGGAGACGGACCCGCATCACGTATCGGCGAGGGGCTGCCACCCACCCGGCTGTGGCCGCGTGCGTCACCGCGATCCGCGCGTCCACCAAGGCCTACCTCGGCCAGTGAACACCCTGGGCAGCCGCACCGGTCGCTGGCCACCGCCTCCCGCCCACCGGTTGCACAACTCGAACTCACTATGCCGCCGCCGCGCGACTTTGCCGATGCGAGTGTGGTCGAGGCGTTTGACCGCCAGCTGGCAGGACCGTGACGGCGCCAAAGCGACGCTGCTGGCTGGCGTGGCTGACGGCGTCGTGGTCTTCACCAGCGACCGGCGGGCCAGCCGCACGCAGCGCGACCACACCCAGCAGATCCACCTCATCCAGCTGCGCTGACCGTCCGCCCGGCACGCGCGGGTCGACCCCGGCACCCATGTCCCCTGCCGCCGCTGTCGGCAACCGCCCACCGACACCTTGCGGACGTGGTACGAAATTGGGCGAGTAGTCGGGTGGGGCGGAGGGTTAGTGACACGGAAGCGCTCGGGATGGGTTCTGCGTGCCCGTGAAGATCCAACTCGGATCTCCTACCTGGAACTCTTCTTCGACCTGGGCCTCGTCGTCGCACTGTCCCGGCTCTCCCAGCGACTGACCACCGACCTCAGCTGGTTCAACGCCCTGGAGACGGTCATCCTGCTCGCCGCCGTCTGGTGGGTGTGGACAGTTACCGCGTATACGACCGACTGGTACGACCCCGGCCAGCCGTTGGTCCAGCTGATCGTCCTCGGAGTGATGTTCGGTGGACTGCTGATGTCGGCGGCTGTGTTCGGGGCGTTCGAGGACAGGGAAGGCATCACCTTCGCCGGGGCGTACGTCGGCCTGCATCTCGGCCGCGGCCTGGTGCTCGTGACGGCGTTGCGCGATCGTGCGCTGCGCCTGCGGTCCCTGCGAGTGGCCATCTGGTTCGCCATAACCGGCGTCCTGTGGCTCGGCGGAGCATTCCTGCCCGGTCCCGCCCGGCTGGCGCTCTGGGCGGTAGCGATCACCCTGGACTATTTGGTCGGTCTGTTCGGCTACGCGCTCCCGCGGCTGGGCAGAACGAGCACCGAGGAACTCCGGGTGGTCGGCGAGCACCTGTCGGAACGCTACCGGCAGATGTTCATCGTGACGCTGGGCGAGATCCTCCTGATGGGCGCGATCAATTACGGCCGCGCCGACTTCGGTTCGGCGAGGACGGCAGGGCTGATCCTGCTCTTCGTCAACGCCGTGGCGCTGTGGCGGATCTACATCGTGTACGTTGCCGAGCGCCTCGCGATCGGGATCGACCAGTCATCCAACCCGGGCCGGGTCGCGCTGGTCGCGGCCTACGCACACCTGATCATGGTCGCCGGTGTCGTGTTGATCGCTGCCAGCGGCGAACTGATCATCACGGAGCCGACGGGCGGGACCTCACACGCGTGGCTGGCCGTCCTCGTCGCCGGACCCGTGGTGTTCCTCATCGGGCGCGCCGTGTACGCACTGCAGGTCTTCCGCTCAATGTTGTGGCGGCTGCCGATCGGTGCGCTCGTTCTCGTGGCGGCAGCGCCGTTACTCGCGCAGCTACCTCCCCTCGTCGTGGCCACGGCTATGAACGCCGCGCTCCTGGCCATCGCCTACATCCCGCACGCCGGGGCGCCGCGCTACCTGTCGTCCAGGAACGTCCGCACCCGCTGGTGATCATTCTCGGCGCATCCGGAGGACACCGACGCCACGGCCGTGGCCGCCGCACCCTGTCCGGAACCGCCGCCACGTGGTGTGGTCGCGGTGCACCGGCGCTGGTGGTATGCCCAGCCGTGTGACCTCCCGGCACCACGTCCGGCCAGGTCAACGATGGTGGCGGGGTTTTGGGACCACACAGGCCGACCAAGATATCCGCTCATCAGCGTAAGACGTTTGAGTCAAGCTTTGGTCGGTGCCTCGTCCGTCGTCTGTCCCTGCATAGCCGTAATGGGGTTGGTCCCAGCAGCGTGTAACCGGGTTGGTGAGACGACGGCCGGGGCTGCCCATGATGAGCGTCGAGGTAACCGTGGTTCCTCAATGCCGCGTGGGGCTCGCCCCGACCCAGCTCGACCGGCCGCCTGCTGATCTCAGGCGGCGATAGGCATCACCGCGGAAGGTTTGGTGCCGTGGGTGGCGATGACCGGGTCCCAAGCTCGGCCGGTGGTGATGACGGCGTGCAGTTGCCGCAGGATCGCTGCGGCGATCACGGCCTGGGCTTGGGTGACGGTGAGCTTGTTCTGCTCTCGGGTGGTCAGATGGGTGAACCGGGCGGCGTAGACCGGGTTGGCGCGTTGCGCGCCCCACACGGCTCGCCACGCTGCCAGCCGCAGGCCGGGGCGTCCTTGCCCGGTCAGTTTCGTGCGACCTTTGAAGGTGCCGGATAGCTTCTCCCGCGGTGCCAGGCCGGCGTGCTTGACCAACGCCCGGGCACTCGCGAACCGGTTCGGGTCACCGGTCTCGGCCAGGATCGCCGCAGCGCCGATCGCGGACAGGCCGGTGATCGAGGTGACCAACTCCGTCAACCGCAGTTCGTCCAGGACCGCCGTCATCCGCGTCTCGGTGTCCAGCAGCCGGCGGTGGGTCCCGAGCCAGTCGCCCAGCAGCAGCGCAACCCGCTCCAAGGCACCCGCACGGTGGGCGATCACTCCCGCGCGATCGGTCAATGCCGCGAACAGCAGCCGCACGATCCGCAAACACGGCTTCTGCTTACCGCGTCGGATGATCTCCCGGCGCACCGCAGTCTCCAACCGCGCCAAGCCCAGCCGGCGGGTCCGGGTCAGGTCCCCTCCATCGCGGTCCACCACGATGCTCATCGCGGCGGTCCACGTCGAGGAACGCAACGGCTGCCGCGCGGTCTGCAGCGCCGCCGGCCAGACACACTCCAGCAGCGCCCGCATCTGGACCTGACTGCCCGCTTCCACCAGCAGCTGCTCACGACGCGCGCCCAGATGCCGCAGCCGGCCCCACGTCTCATCAACCGGTTCAGGAACGTAGCAGCGCAGCTGAGACGCCAGCCGAGCAATGATCACGGCGTCTTTCTCATCGGTCTTGTCGAACGTCAGATCCTCACTGCGCCGCGCCCACGACGTCAGCATCGGCTGGACACACACGAACGGCATCCCTCGTTCCCCGGCCAGCTGGCCCAGCACCCGCCAGCGGTGACCGGTCGGCTCGCACGCCACCGTGACCCCGGCGAAGCCTTGCGCCGCGGCCTGCTTACTCGCCCAGTCCAACGCCGCGCCCAGATCCCACGCCCGGCACCTGAACGTCTTGCGCGCCAACACCTTCGAGTCATGATCGGTGACCACGACCATCTGCTTCTTATCCGCCAGATCGATGCCGACGATCGCGTTCGCGGACGGGACCAGCACCCGCAACCGAGCAAGCCGCGCGTTGCGGTTGCGATCACCACGGGACACACCGCTACCGTTACCCATGAACGTCCTCCTCCTGCGATGGGACACCAAGCCCGACAAGCGCATCAGGGGGACGTTCCCACGTCCTGCATCGACACGCAGAACGTCTTTCTATGCCGCTGATAGCGAGCGCACCGGCCGTCGGCGCCCATCACCGTCCGTATGCCAGCGCAGTCCTCCGCAGCCTCTCCGGACGCACGCTCGTGCCGAGTTGAGTTCATCGCTGCTGTGCCGCTCTTCAGCGCCACACCTACAACATCGCCTGTTCCAGCACGAGACGATGCTCGGCTGTCCACCGATGGGCCGCCCGAACGTCGTTCACCGCGCCGAGCGCACGCAGCCGCACCATTGCCGGCTCGCCAGCGTCCGCAGCGGCCGCAATTCCCTTCCAACATCTGTCCTGCCACCACAGGATTGTCCGGATCAGTTCATTCCGAGCCGGCAAGTCGTACGCATCCGCGATCAACCGCACCAGCCGGGCAGCCTCGGTGACGTCCGCTCGGGGTCCCAGGCCGACATATTGCCAGCACACGTGGGCGACGTCGTGCACCCGAGCTCCGGGTGCCGCGAGGTCCCAGTCGATGAAAGCCACCGGACGCAGGCCGCATCCGAGGTCGCGGTAGACGGTGTTCTTCGGCGACAGGTCGTTGTGGCAGACGACCTCCTCATCACCGGCAAGGTCGCTACCCGCGGTCAGATCATGGAACTGGCGCACCAGGCGGGCCATCGCCGCCAGACTCTCGTCGGATCGCACCTCGGCCGGCTGTGTCTCCTCCCAGGCCACATGCCCGCCGAGGAAGGTGAGGATTTCCCGACCCTGATCATCGAAGCCGAGGTGACGCGGAGCCCCCGACCACTGGCAGTGCTCGAGATACCGCAGGAGATCCTGAACGAACCCACCGGACGGTGAGGCGGGTCGCCGCACCGTGTCGCCCACACGCACGGCACCATTGACGAAACCGCCGGGCAGCCGCTCCGGCTCATCACCGCTCAGTTCCACCACGTCCTTCCGCACCCGCCCGGTAGAACGTACTCATCTAATGCCGCCGATCGCGCGCTCGTGTCGAGTTGAGGACGCGGCATCGTGGTAGCCCGGTGGATCACGTACCTATGGCACCGGTAGCTTGCGCGCATGGCTTCCCACCTCAGTCAAGGTGCGTCAGGAGCGATCCGCCGCTTCGCCGGTTGGATCGCGCGTGGCTCGGTCGGCCATCCCATGCTGGAGGGCATCAACTACTGGGACGAGCTGAAGGACTCGCCATCCCAGATGGAGACCTGCTTCGCCATCTTCGCCAACGTCCTCGAACTCGACGAGCGCGGAGAGCCGATCAACGAGAAGTACGCCGAGCGCCGCGCCGCCACGTTTCTCTACCAGTACTGCACGGGAACGCTTGCTCCTGGAGAACCAGACCTCGAATTCTGGGAGGTCGAGCTCTACTGACAGGGGTGATGAGGCTGGCAAATGTTCCGTGGCCGGCATGTCCCTCAACGAACCAAACGCGACCAGGAGGCATCCTCGTCTGCCGCTGTCGGTGCCGTCGTTCACGCCTGACTGGGTGCGAGAAAGCGCTCAGAGATGTGGCAGGGTGGGTCGTGGCGGCGGGTGCTGAGGCGGAGTCGTCCGAACCGCTAACCGAGGGGCCACTCGTGCTCCGCGGCGGCCGCGGCAACGGTCAGGAGATCGCAGCGCGGCGGTGCGAAGTCGTGCTCCTCGGTCCAGGTCCCTCGACGACACGAGGTTTCGGGGCAGCGCCAGATCCGCTTGCGCCACCGCACCCGCACCGGCGTGCCGAAGGACGGGGCGTCGTGCAGGACCTGGACGTGCCGGCCGTGGCCGACCGAGACCACCCCGCAGTCCGGACAGCCGGTCAGATCGGCGTGGGACTCGACGTCCAACACCACCAGACCCTGTCCACCGCCGACGTCGGGATCGCGGGTGACGTCGAGGACGTGCATGCCCTCCACGCCGAACAACTCATCGGTCCGAGCACGCCACGACGCGCCAGGACCACACGTACAGTGACGCACGCCAGGCCTTCTCTCGATTGAGTTGCTTGGTCGCTGCTGATCTTCGAAGCCCTCGCTCCGTCTCGCCCTCGCGCCACGCCGTGGACCCGGACACCACGAGAGGGCTCACCCAGGCTCATCTACGAGAGCCAAAAATTTCGGACGGCGATGTCGAGAACCCGTGGCTGGCTCCGTCCCCGCGGTGAACGTGACCAAAATGGGTCGCACCAGTATCGAGGAGAAACACGATGGCTAAGTACTTGCTGCTCAAGCACTACCGCGGCGCTCCGGCTTCGGTCAACGACGTGCCCATGGACCAGTGGACGCCGGAGGAGATCTCGGCGCACGTGCAGTACATGCACGACTTCGCGGCCCGGCTCGAGGGGACCGGCGAGTTCGTCGACGGTCAGGCGCTCGCCCCCGAGGGGACGTTCGTCCGGTACGACGGCGAGGGGCGCCCGCCGGTCACCGACGGCCCATTCGCCGAGACCAAGGACCTCATCGCCGGCTGGATGGTGATCGACGTCGACAGCTACGAGCGCGCCATCGAGCTGGCCGGGGAGCTGTCGGCCGCCCCTGGAGCGGGCGGGAAGCCGATCCATGAGTGGCTCGAATTGCGCCCGTTCCTGACCGCGCCGCCCACTATCACGGAGTGACCTCTCAGGTGACCGAGGCCCTGCTCCGGAGCCTCACGCCGAGCGTGCTCGGAATCCTCGTCCGCCGCGGAGCCGACTTCGCGGCGGCCGAGGATGCCGTGCAGGACGCGCTGGTCGAGGCGGTCCGCGTCTGGCCGGCCGACCCGCCACGGGACCCGAAGGGCTGGCTGGTCACCGTGGCCTGGCGCCGGTTCCTCGACGCGACCCGGGCGGACGCCGCCCGCCGCCGACGGGAGGACCTCGTCGACGAGGAGCCGCGCCCGGGCCCACGCCCGCGGTGGACGACACGCTCCAGCTCTACTTCCTGTGCGCCCACCCGTCGCTGACGCCGTCGTCCGCGGTCGCTCTCACGCTGCGCGCCGTCGGCGGGCTGACCACCCGCCAGATCGCCCAGGCATACCTGGTGCCCGAGGCGACCATGGCGCAGCGCATCAGCCGGGCCAAGCGCACCGTCTCCGGCGTGCGGTTCGACCAGCCCGGCGACGTCGCCACCGTGCTGCGCGTCCTCTACTTGGTTTTCAACGAGGGCTACTCCGGCGACGTCGACCTCGCCGCCGAGGCCATCCGGCTCACCCGGCAGCTCGCGGTAGCGATCGACCACCCCGAGGTGGCGGGGCTGCTCGCCCTCATGCTGCTCCACCACGCCCGACGCGCCTCCCGTACCGAGCCCGACGGCAGCCTGGTGCCACTCGCCGAGCAGGACCGCAGCCGATGGGACACCAAGTCGATCGCCGAGGGCATCGAGATCCTGCAGGCAGCCCTCGCCCGCGACCGGCTGGGCGAGTTCCAGGCCCAGGCCGCCATCGCCGCACTCCACGCTGACGCGCCCACCGCCGAGGAAACTGACTGGGTGCAAATCGTCGAGTGGTACGACGAGCTCGCGCGCCTGACCGACAGCCCGGTCGTCCGGCTCAACCGCGCAGTGGCCGTCGGCGAGGCCGACGGACCGCGCGCCGGACTGGCGGCGCTCGCGGCGCTGGACGACTCACTGCCCCGCCACGCCGCGGTGGCGGCGTACCTCCACGAGCGCGACGGCGACCTGGCGACGGCGGCACGGCTGTACGCCGAGGCGGCCCAAAAGGCCCCCAACCTCGCCGAGCGCGACCACCTGACGCGCCAGGCCGCCCGGCTCAACGCCCGCCGGTGCCGCTGATGGGTCGCGCTCGGATTTCCCCCAGCACTTGGCCCGGCCCCGTGTGCCAGAGCGGTCGCCTCAAAGTGAGTAGGCGGGTCGAGACCAGCTGCACGACGCGTTGCCGGCGGGGAAACTTGGCGACGACGACAGGCGCGCCGGAGGCGTGGTGTCTCAATAGACCTGCCCGGTGAAGGTGACCTATCTGCGACGGTTCGGCTACCCGAAAAGCGGCTCACCCAGGCTCATCTACGAAGAGCAAGCGCATTCATTCAGCGCTCATCATCGGTCCGTCTGAGATGAGCCCGGTCGCTCACGCCACCCCTGCCCGGCGTGTCCTTGCGATCATCACTGTCGGCATTCGCCTACACCGCGTTCGTGATCCACGAGAGTCGCCTGGACTTCTTCAAAGCTCGGCTGTGATGCAACCCCGCCGCGAGTGCGCTCCGTCATGCGAGTAGAAGCGATGGGAAGGAGCAGCGTGAAAAAGTCCGAGGAGGACGACTTCCGGGCGTTCGTCGTGCTCGCATGGACCGCTGGCGGCGCGCGGCGTACCTGCTGTGTCATGACTGGCACGCCGCGGACGACCTGGTATCAATCGTCGTGGGCAAGCTTTACCGGCACTGGCGCAAGGTGACCTCGGCCGACAACCCGGACGCGTACGCCCAGCGGATGTTGACGAGGTCCTGGCTAGACGAGCGCCGCCGGCCCTGGCGGCGGGAACAGCCGGTGAAGGATCCACCGGAGACCGGCTGGACGCACCCGGACCGGGTCGACGACCGGGATCAGCTGACGGGGTTGCTGGCGCACCTGGCGCCACGGCAGCGCGCAGTCGTTGTGCTGCGCTTTTACCTCGACCACTCGGTCGAGGAAACCGCGGAACTGCTGGGCATCTCCGCGGGAACGGTCAAAAGTCAGTCGGCGCGGGGGCTCGAGACGCTGCGCACCCTGGCGTACTCATCTGGGAGCATTTCATGAATCAGCAAATCTTCGACGAGCACATCGGCACCGCACCGCCGTCGACGGTCGACGTCGACCGGATCATCCAACGCCAGCGGCGCGGAAGCCTGCTGCGCCGCATGGCGGGAGGCGGCTCCGCCTTGGCGGCGACCGGCCTCGCGATCTCGGTCGGCGTCGCCCTGAGCGGTGGCGCCCGGCCTCAGCCTGGACCGTCGGTGGCGGCTCCCGCCATATCGGCATCCGCCGTTCCCTCGGCGTCCCCCTCCGCGCCGACCTCGGGTCTACGGCTCGACACCAGCGATCCGAAGGCGATCCAGCAGACCCTCAACCGGCTGCGGGTGGCACTCGAGACGGCAGTCGCCGGGGCAGCGCCCGACGTCCGATGGATCTACATGCCCGACGTCCCAGGTGAGAAGCGCCTCCCGGACGGTCACCCGGCGATGTACGCCGAGCGGAATCCGGTCGGGTTGGCCGCCCGCTCTGGTGTGGCCCGCCACGGCGAGAAAGCCGGCTTGTACATGTTGGTCTGGCCGGACACCTGCAGCTCGCAGGGCGGCGCCGGCCTTGATCCGGACGGTCCACTCCCGCGCGGGCGCGGTCCACTGGCCGGCTCCGGCCCGCGCGTCTGCTCGCTCATGCCCGAGTGCGATCACGGCATGAAAGCCGGCACCTGCCAGGCGTCGACGACGACCGAGGGCCTCGAGGTGGTGGAGACGACCGAGACCAGCCCGGCGAAGAACGGCAAGCAGTACCGCTTCTACCAGGTGCAGGTGAAGCTTCCGCAGGGCTACTACCTGCGCTTGTTGGCGGTGAACTACTTCGGGGGCGACGGCAGCGGGGTCACCAGCGAGACTCCGCTGCTGACCAAGGCCGAACTGCGCACGGCCGCGACGGCCATCGCCGCCCAAGTCGTCAGCTGACACCCACACACATGATCCCGGATGGTGTCCTTTCCCTCGCAGGCTTGAGGACACCTTCCGGGATCGCCCCGATGCGACCGGCCCTTGTGATCGAATCTGCACCGTCGGCCCCGCTGACCTAAGCGACGTCGCGGTAGGAACGGATAAGCGTCGGCTGCGGGTGGGCGGGCAGCGCAACGTTGTCTAGCCTGCTTGGGGTGGCCCGCAACCCGCGGTGCCTGGTGGCGGCACGCGCCGCGTCCAGACCCAACCCCGCCAACAGCAGATCAGCCATCCACAAGTCTTGACAATTGCTCACCAGTAGCGGTCCAGTCCGAAGCCTTGTATAGGGATTGGGCCTCATGACAGCCCTCAGGACCGGAAACATCCGCTTCTGCCGCCGATCGTGCGCGCCGACAACCTGCGGGCGTCTGGGCCTGGTGCGGGCAAGGGCGGACGCGGTGGCGAGACGTAGGCCGAGCCGGCGGGCTGTCGGCCGCCGAAGCTGCAGGTTCGGCGACCGGGGTCTAGCTCGGGCCGCGGCCAACGCA